>DASTBN010000280.1:0-2287 GCA_035712045.1 Pseudonocardiaceae bacterium | reverse complement strand
ATTCATCCGGGGTGACGGGCAGCGCGGGTGACCACGGCAGATCGTGCTGCACGACATCCGGGTCGTTCGGCGGGGGCCCGAAAAACGGGGAAGGGCGAGGTATGTACCCGACGAGCCGGATTTGAATCTCCCTCACCTGCTCACCCCACCGCGCCTTCGCGGCCCGGCTGGCGAGCACCCGCGCGTAGGCCGCGTTCAGTTCGTCCTGCGCCATCTGCTCGGGAGTCGGGGGCTGTTGTTGCTGGTCGGGCGCGGGCTGCTCTTGCCGCGCCGCGGCTTCGGACAAGGACTGAGCCACTTTGGGGGTCAGCCGGCTGACCCGGTCCGGTAACAGGTGCCCCCGCACTCTGGCCAGCTCCGGCTCGGTGATGTCCAGCCACGAGGTCTCCCGCTGCTGACCCGCGGCGTCAGCGATCCTGGCCCGCACGAGCAGATGAGGATCCGTTTTCGCGGGGTTAGGAGCGAACAGTTTCCAGTCCTGGTAGAAATACGGCAGCATGTAGGAGCCGATGGCGTCGTGAGCGCGCGCCGAGATCGGGTTCGGTGGCGCGACGAACAAAAACGTCATGACGAAATGCAAGGCGAGTATCGCGCCGGTCACCAGACACGTCACGACCACGATCGCGCGGGCCGGCCGCGAAGACTGTCGAGACACGGAAGTCCCCCCTCCGTGGGTGCGGTCCTCCCATAATGGATCACAGACACGCTTGTGGATACCGCGCGCATCGGCCCCGCTGACGCTGACAACCTGGACCATGGCTTGCGTGTGTGCCATCATCTGTCGATCCCGGATCGATCAGGGGTCTTCCAGGACAGGAGGAGGCGATGTGCGCACACGGATCTTCCTAAGCTGGTGCCATCAGGACAGGAAACTGAAGGTGGCGTTGCTGGACGTTCTGCTGCCCGCCCTTGGCGTCTTCACCGACTTCACGGTCGACTGGTGGGAGGACAGCCACCTGACCTGCGGGGAGGAGCTGACCCCGGGCATCGTCGGCCGACTGGATGAGGCTGATTTCGGCTTGCTCCTGCTGAGTACCCCTTTCTTCAGCCGCCCGTTCATTCAGCAGCACGAGCTGCCTCGGTTCGCGGGTCCACGCGCCGACAAGGAGTCGCTGCCGGTCGCGCTGAGCCCGCTGCCGGCATTCGGCCCTAGCCACCCGGAAATCGACCTCGGTGGCATCGAGCGCCAGGTGGTCTTCACGCAAGACGGCAAGAGCTTCGCCGAGCTGTCCGGCGCCCAGCGGATGAGATTCGCCAACGACCTGGCGGCAGCGATCCGGCGGCGCGCCTTGTCCTTGAACGGGTACCGCGCGCTATGAGGATCCGGCTGCTCCGGGAGGAGATCGCCCACCATCTCGCCACGCTGCGGCGGCGCTCGACGCTGACCGCGCTGCAGACGGCCCGGCTGAGCGCCATCCTCGACACGCTGGCCGATGACGGGCGGTTCCTGCTCCGGGCCGCCTTGGACGCCGCTGAGTTCCCGGAGGACGACACTCGCGGCCAGGAGGCCTTCCAGGACTTCCGCAAGAAGGTGAACCGTGCCGCCGCCGAGGCTGGCGTCGATCTCCAGCTCGAGCTGGACTCTCGCAAGGTGCCTCCGGACCAGCGCTACGGCTGGTTCACCGGCGGCGACCTGGTGGATGAGGGCATCACGTCCTTCACCGAGGAGGCCGCCTGGCGGACGGGGATCGATCATCCGGTCGCTTCCGAGGTCGCGGAGCTCAGGCCGCTGCGGGTGTACGTCAGCTACCACTGCACAGACAAGGTCACCGCGCAGAAAGTGCGCATGCTGCTGCCACAGCTGCGCGAGGCGCTGGCCCTAGACCGCGAGCAGGCGTGGAAGGTCGCCGACTCGGGCTCGGTCGGGCTAGGCGAGGACGCCGAGGCGGAGCGCGACCGGCTCTGCGCCCAGGCCCACGTCCGGCTGGCCCTGGTGAGCCCCGCATACCTCGCAGATACCGCGCCGGAACGTCACCGGACGCTGGACTCACCCGAGCGGCCCGTCGCGTTCGCGCTGAGCCGCCTGCCGGAAGGCTCGCTGAACCTTGGCCGGCTGCGTCCGCACGACATCCGGCGCCGCAGAGAGCCCTGGGACGAGTTACGGAGCGTTGGCCAGCGCCGGGGCTACATCGCTGACGTGGTGGACGAGATCCGGCGTGCGCTGCAACCACTGCGGACCACCGCCGAGGGCCGGGTGCCAGAGGACCCGCTGACGGAGTATTTCGCGAGCCAGGCGCGGCGCAAGCGAGCCGGAGACAGCGCGGTCCTGATCGAGGGCGAGTTGACC
>DASTBN010000279.1:0-6145 GCA_035712045.1 Pseudonocardiaceae bacterium | reverse complement strand
TGATCAGGCCGACGATCGCTCGGTTGGTCACGCTGAGACGGGCGAGCCAGACCATAGAGAAGCCCTCCACACGGGTGGCGAAGCCAGCTGTGATATGTTAAGGTTTATGCAAACTATCAGCCTGAGACTGAGTAAACGCTGAGAGCGTAGCGCTGTAGCGGAGCGCTGCGGCGGGAAGGGGCGTATATGTCTGCCTCCGCCAGCACCCCCGCCGACCTCGAACGTGACGGCCTCATCTCGGCGATCGAGGCGCATGAGTCCCTGTGGCGGCGCGGCCTCACCCGGCTGGGCCCGAACCCGATGTTCGACAGCGGCCTGACCATGCAGCAGTACCGGGCCCTGGTCCTGCTCTCCGCCGATGGGCCACTCCCCCAGGGTGAGCTCGCGCAGGCCCTGGGCGTCGGGCTCGCCACGGTCACCGGCCTGGTCGACCGGCTGGTCGCCCGGGGCCTGGTCGAGCGCACCGAGGACCCCCATGACCGCAGGGTGCGCCGCGCCGGGCTCTCCAGCGCCGGCATCGCATTCCTGGAACAGATCACGAACGCTGGCCAGGAGACCCGGCGCCGGTTACTGAGAATGCTCGACATCGACGCGTTGCGCGGCCTGGAACATGGCCTGGCCGCGCTGCACGCCGCGCTGCGGCAGGAGCAGCAGGCTTGACAACACCAACGGCCGCAGCGCCGCACCCCTATTCTGACTCGAGCTCATAGCCGATGATAAGGCCGCGACAGCGGTACGCCTGACGCATTCCTCGGTTCCTCAGGGTGCCGAGCCGCAGACCACAGAGTCCCGCGGCTGCGGCATCAGGGCGGTGATGCCGCCGCGTTCATGACCGGACACGGATCAGCGCACTATGGCGTGGAGTCACAACATGACGCCACCGATACCGGGCAGACCGTGGCCCGCTCACGTCAGGACGCCGGGCCATGGTGCGGCGGGCGTGGCAGACGATGGCGGCCGCTGGGCCGGCTGGCACCTACCACAGCGGCGATCACGAAAGTGTCCAGGGCCAGTGGCAGCACCGCCAGCAGGACACTGACGAATCCACTGATCATCGGGTGCGCCAATGGGGCAGCCCGGCGGCAAAGGCCGCCGTCGATACCGGGTGATGCGCTCTCACACCGCGAACCGTAACGGCGAGCGGTCCGCCGTCCCGCCACGCTGAGAATGTGACCAGCCCTTGATCGCCGATCTGACGAGGTGACGCGGCCAGCGTCCAGGAAAGGGGCCGGGTGGCGGCTATCGTTACGCCGTTCGCCGGGCAGAGTGCTTCAGCTACGGACGGCGCCGGGATGCCGGCCGCCGGGCGCGGCCGTGAGCCAGCTATCGGACGGTGCCCGCGACCACAACAGCGGGGCTGGCGCTGGCCAGGGCGTCTGGATCCGGCCCAGAGCCCCCGCCGCCGATACCGAAGGCGAGCTGGACGATCTTGACGATGACCAACACCGCCGCAATAAGCAGGTAGGCACGCAGGGTGATCAGCCCGGCCCGGCGCAGCGGGGTCATCCTGGGGCGGGTCAGGGTGGCCAGCGCGGGGGTGCGCCAGGCCAGCCTGTCCTGGTCGAGCAGGGCCTTGCGGTCTGCCCTGCCCAGCCCGGCGCGCCGGTCGAGATCATAATCAAGGGTGGGGTCCAGGCCCGTGGGCGTCTGGGCCGCGTTGGGCGTTCGGGTCCGTCGCCATCGGGCCAGCCCGGCCAGCGCGCCGCCGGCGAGCCCGATTCCCGTTCCGATCAGCAGCCCGGTCTCGATCACGATGGCGGGCAGGCCCGGGAACAGGGTGGACACCCCGGAGGCGAACGACAGCAGCAACAAGACCCACACCACGACTCCGACGACGACGTTTTTCCAGGTCGGGTTGATCCATGGGCCGAGAATCGCCCGGTCGTTGCACAGCAGGATCAGGAACACGCTGGTGGCTGGCAGCAGGACTGCGGTCAGTGCCTCCACGCCCTCGATGAGCAGGCCCAACGGAATCCCCGGGAGTAGCACGACCACCGCGCCGATGATGATGAGCATGGCGTAGAAACCATAGAACAACCGGGCCCGGGGAACCGTGTGATGCAGTGAGCTGGGATTGTCCAGCACATCGCCCAGCGTGTAAGCACTGGTGAGCCCGACCAGATTGGCGCCGATCAGGGAACCATCCAGCAGCACGATGGCGAACAGCACCGCCACGGTGTGCCCGGCATGGTCGGATAGCGCGGTCATCGTGGCGGTGGCGTCGATGAAGTGCCCGGCCAGCCCGGTACCGGCCAGCCCGAACGCGGTGACCGCCACCAGGGCGACGGCACCGACCATTTCGATACCCAGGCCGAGAGCTAAGTCAGCGCGTTCGTAACGAATCCAGCGCGGGGTGATTCGTTTGTCGACCACGCTGGACTGCTGGAAGAACAGCTGCCAGGGCTCCACCGTGGTGCCGATCAGCCCGATGATGAATAACAGCAGTGTGGCGTTGAGCCCGCCCGGCAAGCTCGGGACGACGCCCTGGGCGAGCTGGGCGGGGCTCGGGTGAACCAGCCAGGCCATCGGGAACACCGCCAGGTCAACCGCGACGAGCAAGAACAGGAACCGCTCCCAGCGGCGAAAGGTTCCGCCCACGATCACCACGAACAGCACCACCGCGGCGGCCGACACACTGGCATATGCCGGCAAGCCAAAAAAGGCCAGGGCCTGGGACACCCCAATGAACTCCGCGACGATCGTGATCGCGTTGATGACCAACAGGTCACCCACGCTGAACCAGCCCCAGAACCTCCCGAATCGCTCGAAAATCAACCGGGCGTGCCCCACTCCGGAAACCGCGCCCAGCCGGATCACCATCTCCTGGTTGAGGTACAGAATCGGGGTGAGGATCACTAGCGCCCAGATCAGTTTGGTGCCGTAATCCTGCCCGGCCTGGGCGTAGAGCACGACCCCACCCGCGTCGTTGCCCCCGCCCATCACGATCAGGCCCGGCCCCATGATGACCAGCAAGGTGCCCAGCCGCCGCCACCACGACCGCCGCGGGCCGGTATCCGTGGCCTTCAGCCGGCCCCACGCGCCGATAATGTCCCGATCCAGCACGATGGCGGCGGGACCTGACGCAGAGCGGTGATCTTCCCCAGAGTTATCGGCGGGCCTCGCACCGTCCCTGGCCATCATCACGCTCCCGATCATGCTCCCGCGAACGCACATCGCATGTGCCCAAATGAACACAAAGAGTAATCATCGCCACTCAGTACCCGGCACTTTACGGTGACGAATTCGACACCGTCACCCACCCATTTGGGTGGTATCAACTACTTATAGCATTAAGGCTAACTCTTACGGGCTAAGATGATAGTCAGGTTGAGTGATTGGCTGGGAGGTGGAACTAGCCGCTGGTGCCCGGGGATGCGCCGGAACGCAGCTGGGCACCGAGGGCCTCAGGGGACGTCACGGGCCGGTCACAGACGAACCCGTGGCAGACGTAGGCCGCTGGCACGCCATCGACCAGGTCCCGGCCAGCGAGCATCGGGTGCTCCGCTCCGGGCACCCCGGCCAGCACGACCGACCCGCCGGGCGCGGACCACCGGGCCTGAGCCGCCAGCGCCGCGCGCGCCGGATCACCCTCGGCGCCGATGACGGCGACCTGGATCGGCCCGTGCGCCAAGGCCTCGGCGACGGTCAGCCAATGGCCTGCGGCCTGCGGTGCCTTCGCCGGCACCGCCCCCGCCCGCTTCACCGAGGCCTCAGCCGCCGCGCGGTAGGCCTCCGAGCCGGTCAGGGCCGAGGCGGTGACCAGCGCGCCCGTCATGGCGGAGGCACCCGCCGGGGTCGCGTTGTCGATCGGGTTGGTGGGCCGGCGGAACAGCACCTCGGCGTCGGCGGCGGTATCGAACCAGGCACCGGCGTGGTCAGGATCGGCGAACTGCTCCTGGGCCAGCTCCAGCACTGGTATCGCGGCGCGCAGCCAGCGGTCCTCACCGGTGGCCTGATGCAGCGCGAGCAGGCCCTCGGCCAGCCAGGCGTGGTCAGCCAGCACCCCGGCCGCGGCGCCCACCGCACCGTCCCGGGAACTACGCCGCAACCGGCCGTCGACCAGGTGCGTGCCCAGTATCAGCTCCGCCGCCGTGATAGCCGCGCCGATCCACCCCGGATGGCCCAGCACACCACCCGCCTCGGCCAGGGCGGTGATCGCCATCCCGTTCCACTCGGTGACCACCTTGTCGTCCCGACCCGGTTGCGGTCGCCGCGCCCGCGCGGCGAGCAGCTCGGCCCGCACCCGCTCCCAGCGGGCGGGATCGCCGGGATCGGAGGGGAGCTGCAGAACCGATGTGCCGTGCTCGAAGGTGCCGCTCTCCTCCGTCACCACCAGCAGCCTCGCCGCCCATTGGCCATCCTCCGGCCCCAGCACCTCGGCGAGCTGCCGGGGTGTCCACACGTACGTGGCGCCCTCCCGGCCACCGGTATCGGCGTCCAGCGAGGCCGCGAAACCACCCTGTGGGGTGCCCAGTCCCTCGATCAGGAAGGCCGCGGTGTGCTCGGCGACCCGGCGCGCGGTGGCCGAGCCGGTCAGCCGGGCCAGGTGGGTGTAGACGCGCAGTAGCAGCGCGTTGTCGTAGAGCATCTTCTCGAAATGCGGCACGACCCAGGCGGCGTCGACGCTGTACCTCGCGAAGCCACCGGCCAGCTGGTCGTACATCCCGCCGCGGGCCATCGCCTCACAGGTGCGCTCCGCCATGGACAGGGCCGGCTGCGAGCCGGTCCGGTCGTGATGGCGGAGCAGGAACTCCAGCAGCATCGATGGCGGGAACTTCGGGGCTCCCCCGAATCCGCCGCGCTTCTGGTCGAACTCCCCGCTCAGCTTCTCGACCGCGCCGGCTAGCACCCGATCGTCCACCGCAGACTCGGCCAGGGGCGCCCTCCGCTGGGCGAGTTCCTCAGCGATCCGCTTGGCCGCCTCCCGGACCTGGCCGCTCCGCCTGCTCCAGGCCTGGCCGATGGCGACGAGCAGCTCGGGGAACCCGGGCAGGCCGTGGCGGGGCGTGGGCGGGAAGTAGGTGCCGCAGTGGAACGGTTCCCCGGTGGGGGTGAGAAAGCAGGTCATCGGCCATCCCCCGTGGCCGGTCATGGCCTGGGTCGCCTCCATGTAGATCGCATCGACGTCGGGCCGTTCCTCCCGGTCCACCTTGATGCTGACGAAGTTGGCGTTCATCACCGCCGCGATCCGCTCGTTCTCGAACGACTCGTGCGCCATCACGTGGCACCAGTGGCAGGCGGCGTAGCCGACCGAGAGCAGCACCGGCACATCGCGGCGCGCCGCCTCGGCGAACGCCTCCTCGCACCAGGGCCACCAGTCGACTGGATTGTCGGCGTGCTGCAGCAGGTACGGGCTGGTGGAGCTCGCGAGCCGGTTCGCCATGTCGGCTATCCTCCCCGCGCCGGCCCCGTCACGGAACCGTCACTCCTCACCGGAGGAGTGCGGGGAATCGTTGTCGAATGACTTGGGAACCCGGCGCAAGTGCTTGTTCATCGAACGCACGAGCAGCGCTACCGCGATAAAGAACAGTAATAGCACCACCAGGGCGGTCGGGGCGGCCTTGCCGAAATCCTCCCCCTGCCCGCCGGGATCCGGCTTGGGCGGCGCGGCGAGCGCCCCGGACACGGCCCCAGGCTCAGCCCCGGATGCGGCGCTGGCCGTGAAATCGGCCCAAAGGGAATCGGCCCAGGGAGAATCTGCGCCGGGAGAATCTGCGCCGAGCAGCAACCTCACGCCAGCACCCGCTCCCGGACACCGGAGAACAGGTCCTCCTCAGGCAGCGTCGTGTCGACCAGCGAACGAGCCAGCTCGTAGTCCTCGGTCGGCCAGATCCGCGCCTGCACCGCGTGCGGTACCGCGAACCATGGGCTCGCCGGATCGATCTGAGTCGCGTGCGCCTTGAGCGCCTCGTCCCGGACCGGGAAGTATTCGGCACACTCCACTCGAGTCGTCACCCGGTCCAGCACATCCGGCACCGAGGAATCCCACTTGGCCAGCCACTCCCCGTATGGCGATTTCTCCCCGGCCGCCAGCAGCGCGTCGTGCATTAACTGCATCCGCTTGCGGGAGAAACCGTGCGAGTAGTAAAGCTTCAGCGGCTGCCAGGGCGCGCCGGCGCCGGGAAAACGCTCGGGATCACCCGCA
>DASTBN010000278.1:0-7207 GCA_035712045.1 Pseudonocardiaceae bacterium | reverse complement strand
CGCACCGCGGCGATGCTGGGCATGGCGCTGGAACCCGCGGCCCGCCTGGCCATCATGAACGCGCTGTCCGACCTGGCCGCTGAGGTGACCGCGGCGCTGGAGGACCGGGTCGTGGAGGTACGCCTGGACGGCCGTGATGTGCGGGTCGCGGTGGGCTCGCCACCCAAGGCTGGGCCTCATGACGCCGGATCGCATAACGCGGGGCACGGCGCCAGCGGACACACTCCCTCCGGGCATGGCGCCGCCGGATCCTGGGCGGCCTCTGGCGTCGGGGCGAGCATGGGGGGCGATGGACCGCCACCACCATTCGGACCGCCACCACCATTCGGAGCACCGCCACCGCCCGGAGAGCCTGGTACTCCCCCGTTCGGCGATGCCGGCGGGGATATCCGGCGGATGACGCTGAGGCTGATCGACCAGGTCAAATCCCAGGCTGAGCGGGCGGCCGCCGAGCAGGGCGTGTCGCTGAACACGTGGGTCTCGCAAGCCGTCTCCAGCGCGCTGCGCGGTGAGCCGTGGCAGGACCCGCGATGGGCATCCAAGGCTCGCCGCGGCAATCGGATCCAGGGCTGGGTACAAGGCTGAGGAGGACAGGTGGAACACGGGGACGCCGATACGCCGGACTTTCGCCAGGAAAGCTTCGAATGCCAGGGACCTATCGACATCTGGGCTGAGCTCGACGCTGGACGTCTGGACATCGCCCTGAGCGAAAACACGGCAGACCCGCAGGGCGAAAACACGACAGATCCACAGGCGATCACGGTGAAAATCCGGCCTGACCTGAGCAGCCAGCCACCATGGCATGTGGGAGTCAGCGGATGGCTCAGCTGGCTGGGCGAGCAGACCGGCACAGCCCCGCCAGGAGAACTGAGCACCGAGGCGCTGCGCCGCACGATCATCGACTTCTCGGGAACGCGGCTCACCGTTCGCAGCCCCCGGGAATTCCCGCTGCGCACCGTTCCGCTGATCATCCAGGTGAGCGCGCCGTCGGGCTCGTCGATCACCGCCAGGAGCGGCTCCGCAGACGTCGGGGTGACTGGCATCGCCGCCGAACTGGACACCGCCACCGGCTCCGGGGCGTTCCGCGCGCAGCGCTGCGCTGGCAGTGCCGCTGTTCGTACCGGCTCGGGCGACGTGCAGCTGGGCACGGTCCTCGGCCGGCTGCGGGTGCGCACCGGCTCGGGACAAGTCGATGTCGCGTGCCTAGAGGGCTCTAGGGGCACCGAGAGTACCGGTAGCGTGCACACCGGTTCCGGCGATGTCCGGCTTGGCGCGGTCAAGCATGACCTGAGCGCCCGCAGCAGCAGCGGTGACCTCACGGTGGTCGACGCGTGGGCTGGCGGCCTGGAACTCACGACGGGTTCGGGGCAGCTGCGCGTCGGGATCCACCGGGGGGTCCATGCCGAGTTAGACGTCAGCTCCGGCTCCGGGCGGGCGCACAGTGATCTGCCCGTCGGCGGGCCACCCGCCGACGGTGATGTCGCGCTGCGGGTCCGGGCCCGGACCGGTTCAGGTGATGCGCTGGTCACCGCGGCACCATCCGCCTGACCTAGCGGGAGCCCGCGCCGGTGACGGCGCCGAGGGCGGCCACCAGATCGCCACGCTCGCCCACCCCGATGCCCTCGAGCTCGAGCCAATCGGCCATCTCCCGCAGCACCCTGGCGAGCTCGGCGACCACCTGGGATCCCTCGGCGATCCAGGGCTCGGTGAACGCGCCCAGCACCCGCAGCACACCGGCGGCGCGGTCGGCCTTGAGGTCGACCCGGGCGACCAGCTGGCCATCCAGCAGGAACGGAAGCACATAGTAGCCATGGCTGCGCTGATGTTCCGGGAGATAAATCCCGATCCGGTAGCGGAAGCCGAACAGCCGCTCGGTACGCGCCCGGTCCCAGATCAGCGGATCGAACGGGCAGAGCAGGGCGGCACCGGTGATAGAGCGCGGCGTGCGGGCGTCATGGTGCCGGTAGGCGGGCGCTGGCCAGCCCTCGACCGCCACCGGCTCCAGCACACCAGCGTCCACGAGCTCCGAGACGGCCTGACGGCTGCGCTGCGGTCGTAGCCGGTAGTAGTCTCGCAGGTCGGGCTCGGTGGCGATGCCCAGTGCGGTGGCGGCCCGGGTAATTAGCTCACGGGCTCCCTCCTCGGCGCCGACCCGGCGGGTGAGCACGTCGGGTGGCAGCACTCGCTCCGGCAGGTCGTAGAGCCGCTCGAATCCACAGCGGGTCCCGGTGGTGAGCTCGCCCATGCCGAACAACCACTCGCAGATCCGTTTGGTGTCGGTGCGGTTCCACCACGATCCCGCGCCCGCCCGGACCGTCCCGCCCAGTTCCCGCTCCAGGGTGCCCGCGCTGAGCGGGCCATGCTCTGCGACCGCGTCCAGCACCGCACCGACCAGCCGCGGCGATCGATCCGCCAGCTCTCCGTAGCTGTGCCACCAGCCGGGTTTCTTGGCTCCTGAGCGCAGCAACGGCCAGTCCCGCACCGGCACCAGGCTCGCCTCATGGGCCCAGTACTCCACCAGCGGGCGGGGCCGGCGCGCCGGGTATGCCCAGGCCGCGTCGTCGAGAAGCTCCTTCGGGTAAGGGCCCAGCCGGCTGAAGACCGGCAGGTAGTGCGCGCGGGCCAGCACCGCGACCGAGTCCAGTTGCAGCAGCCGGATCCGATCCAGCACTCGTAGCAGCTGCCGCCGGGTCACCGGTCCCGCCGGTCGCGGGTCACCGAAACCCTGCGCCGCCAAGGCGGTCCGCCGCGCCGCATCCAAACCGATCCTCCGCACAGCACCTGATGCTGCCATCCCGCACCGACAGTCCCCCGACCAAGATCCCCCACCCCCACACACCCGCGACCCCGATATGTCCCCATATCGGGGTAGAAGGGCCCACCTCGACCCCGATATGTCTCCATTTGGGAGGCGGCATAGCGTGCGGGCATGGCAGTGGCGGGTGTGCGGATCGCGGTTCGTGAGGACGCGGAGGTGGTGGCGGCACTGCATCGGGGTATCTGGCGGGCGGCTTACTCGGAGCTGCTGCCAGCCGGTGCCCTCGATGGGCTCGACGCACCGGGGATGCGGCTGGCCTGGGCGGACACTATCGACGGGGGCGCCACGGTGCTGATCGCCACCGAGGGTGACACGCCAGTCGGGTTCGTGGTGGCTGGTCCGGCGCCTGAGGACGATATGGCTGCGGCTGATGGCACCCTGCCGACTGACGCGGCCCGCGTCGTGCTGGTAAGCACGCTGCTCGTGGAACCCCGGTGGGGCCGCCGCGGTCACGGCGGGCGGCTGCTGGCCGCGGTATCAGCCCGGCTGCGGGAGGCCGGTGCGACCCGGGGAATCGCCTGGGTACCCGCCGAGGACCCGGCCTCGCTCAGCTTCTACCGGCGCGCCGGCTGGAACCCCGATGGCACGATCCGGATTCTCGACGCCTGCGGGCACCCGCTGCGCGAGGTCCGGCTCACCGGCTCGCTCGACCTGGCACTCAGGGGGCACGGCTGACGCTACAAATCGAGAAGGGGCTCCAAGCCGACGGTGAGCCCAGGATGGGCCAGAACTGAGCGGACACCGAGCAGCACCCCGGGCATGAACGACGAGCGATCCAGCGTGTCGTGGCGGATCGTCAGCGTCTCCCCCTCGGTGCCCAGCAGCACTTCCTGATGTGCCACCAGCCCGGTCAGCCGGACCGAATGCACCCGCACTCCCCCGATGTCGGCGCCCCGGGCGCCCTCCGCCGCGCGGCTGGTGGCGTCCGGGGGCGATGCCAGACCGGCTCGCCCGCGCTCGGCCGCGATCAGCGCGGCGGTTCGCGCGGCGGTGCCGGATGGCGCGTCGGCCTTGCGCGGGTGGTGCAGCTCGATGATCTCCACCGATTCGTAGAACCGGGCGGCCATCGTGGCGAACCGCATAGTCAGAATCGCGCCGATAGCGAAGTTGGGGGCGATCAGCACACCCAGATCGGGCTTGGGTGCCAGCCACTCACGGACCTGGGCCAGCCGGGCGTCATCGAAGCCGGTGGTACCCACGACCGCGTGAATGCCCTGATCCACGCAGAATCGCACATTGTCCATCACCACGTCAGGATGGGTGAAGTCGACGACCACCTCGGCACCCGCGTCGGCGACGTTGAACATCCAGTCGCCGGCGTCGACCATCGCGACGAGCTCCATGTCCGCGGCCGCGTCCACGGCCTTGCACACCTCCGTGCCGACCCGGCCGCGGGCCCCGAGCACCCCGACCCGGATCGGGTTCTCCGCGGAGCGGTCCCGGGCCTGTTCAGCGGGCGTCATGCGATCAACTCCGTGATCTCCTCAGGTAGCTGATCCAGATCATCGTAGGGGCCGGCCACGGCGGCGGTAAGCGGCTGGCACAGCAGCTCACGGGCGAGCGCGCGGACCTCCTCGGCGCCCACCGCGTCAATCAGCTTCAGCTCGTCCTCGACACTGGGATGCTCACCATGCTCGAGTTCGGCGATGCCAATCCGGCTCATCCAGGACGGCGCGTCTTCCAGGCCCAGCACCAGCCCGCCGCGCAGCTGTCCCTTGGCGCGAGCCAGCTCACGCTCCGATAGGCCATCGCGGGCCAGCTCGGCCAGCACCTCACCGATCACCACTATCACCTCACCCAGCCGCCCCGGGGAGCAGCCGGCGTACACCGACAGGCTGCCGGTGTCGGCGTAGGCGTCCACCCCTGAGTACACCGAGTAGGCCAGCCCTCGCCGCTCACGGACCTGCTGGAACAATCGTGAGCTCATCCCGCCGCCCAGCGCGGCGTTAAGTGCTCCCAGCGCGTAGCGCCGCTCGTCGTGCCGGGTGAGCGCCCGCACACCCAGCATGAGATGGGCCTGTTCCGAGGAGTCCGGGCACAGTGCCAGGCGCCGGGCCAGGCTCTGGCCCCCGGTAATCTCAGCCCGGCCCTGGCGGGGTGGCACGGGTCGCGCGGACCGGCTCGGGTGGTGCCCGAAGCCACGGCTCACCGCCGCCAGCACCCCATCATGAGACGCGTTGCCCGCCACCGCGAGCACCATCCGCTCCGGGGTGTAGCGGCTCCGGTAAAACCGGTGCAGCGCCTCACGGCTGAGCCCGGTGACAGATTCCTCGGTGCCCAGGACGGGCCGCCCCAGGGGATGCGACCCGAAGAGCGCCGCGCAGAACTCGTCATGCAGCATTTCCTCGGGGTCGTCATCGCGCATCGCGAGCTCGTCGAGCACGACACCGCGCTCCAGCTCGACGTCGTCGGGGTCGAGCAGCGCCTCGCCCAGCACGTCGCAGATCAGGTCGATGGCGAGTTCGAGGTCGGCGTCGAGCACATGCGCGTGATAGCAGGTGTGCTCCTTGGTGGTGAACGCGTTGAGCTCCCCACCGACCGCGTCGATCTCCTCGGCGATCGACGCGGCGGAGCGCCGGGGAGTGCCCTTGAACAGCAAATGCTCAAGGTAGTGCGCCGCACCCGCCACCGGGGCTGGTTCATCACGCGAGCCCACCGCCACCCACATCCCGACCGCGGCCGACCGGGAACCGGGCAGCCGCTCGCTCACCACTCGCAGCCCCGAGGGCAGCACGCTGCGCTGGAGCGTTCCGCTCTCGGGGCGCGGCTGCTGGGTCACGCGTCGGCCGGGACCTCAGTGGTGTTCGCGGCGGGCCCGCCCGCCGGGGCGGCCTCGTCGTCCGGGACCGGCACCAAGCTGATCTTGCCCCGGTTATCGATGTCGGCGACCTCGACCCGCAGCTTGTCACCGACCTTGACGACATCCTCGACCTTGCCGATGCGCTTGCCGTTACCCAGCTTGGAGATGTGCACCAAGCCGTCCTTGCCGGGTACCAGCGAGACGAACGCGCCGAACGCGGCGGTCTTCACCACAGTGCCCAGGAACCGCTCCCCCACCTTGGGCAGCTGCGGGTTCGCGATGGCGTTGATCCGGCCAATGGCGGCTTCGGCGGACGGGCCGTCATTGGCGCCGACGTAGATGGTGCCGTCGTCCTCGATGGAGATGTCCGCGCCGGTCTCGTCGGTGATCGAGTTGATCATCTTGCCCTTCGGGCCGATCACCTCGCCGATCTTGTCGACGGGAATCTTGATGGCGGTGACCCGCGGGGCGTACGGGCTCATCTCGTCCGGCCCGCCGATGGCCTGCGCCATCACGTCCAGGATGGTCAGCCGCGCGTCCCGGGCCTGGGCCAGCGCGCCGGCCAGCACATCGGAGGGGATCCCCGCCAGCTTGGTATCCAGCTGCAGCGCGGTGACGAACGAGCTGGTTCCGGCGACCTTGAAGTCCATGTCGCCGAACGCGTCCTCAGCGCCGAGGATGTCGGTGAGCGCGACGAAGGCCTCCTTGCCCTCGACCTCGCCGGACACCAGGCCCATCGCGATCCCAGCCACTGGCGCCTTGAGCGGCACCCCCGCGTTGAGCAGCGACATCGTGGACGCGCAGACCGAGCCCATTGAGGTGGAGCCGTTGGAGCCCAGCGCCTCGGAGACCTGGCGGATCGCGTAAGGGAACTCCTCCCGGCTAGGCAGCACCGGGATCAGCGCCCGCTCAGCCAGCGCGCCGTGACCGATCTCACGCCGTTTGGGTGAGCCCACCCGGCCGGTCTCGCCGGTGGAATACGGCGGGAAGTTGTAGTGGTGCAGGTAACGCTTGGTGGTCTCGGGGGACAGCGAGTCGATCGACTGCTCCATGCGCAGCATGTTCAGCGTGGTGACCCCGAGAATCTGAGTTTCACCGCGCTCGAACAGCGCCGAGCCGTGCGCCCGGGGAATCAGCTCCACCTCGGCCGAAAGCGGCCGGATGTCGGTGATGCCACGGCCGTCGATGCGTACCTTCTCGCGCAGGATGCGCTGGCGCACCGCCGACTTGGTGACGGACCGGAACGCGGCGGCGATTTCCTTCTCCCGGCCCTCGAAGCGCTCACTCAGCGCTTCCAGAGCCTCGGTCTTGAGCTCATCGAGCCGGTTCTCCCGGTCCTGCTTGGCCGCCACGGCCAGGACCACCGCCAACTCCTCGAACACCTCCTCGCGGACGGCCTCGAGAATATCGGGCTGGTAGGCGGGGAAGGTGGGGTAGTCCAGTTCCGCCACGCCAGCCGCATCGGCGAGCTCCCGCTGGGCCTCGCACAGGGCGCGGATGAACGGCTTGGCGGCCTCCAGTCCTGTGGCCACCACTTCCTCGGTGGGTGCCGGTGTGCCGCCCGCGATCAGCTCGATGGCGGCGTCGGT
>DASTBN010000277.1:0-3566 GCA_035712045.1 Pseudonocardiaceae bacterium | reverse complement strand
TTCTGGGCATCGTGGTTGAATCAGTCCATGCCCAGGAAAAGCCCAGTCGGGGATGAGGTAGTGGCTGGGCTTGCGCGGTTGCTCAGGCGCGGGTTGCCGGTAACCCCGGTCAGTGCGGACGCGGCGCTGCTGGACCTGCGGGGAATCGTCGCCCGAGCGATCGACCCGACTGATGCGGCCAGCCGGACGGCGGCCCTGGACGGCACCCTGCGGGGCCTGCTGGCCCGGTTCAGCGACACCCGGTATGCCCCAGCGGCGCGGGCGTTGTTCGGGCTGCCGCCCGCCGAGCCGGGACAGAACCTCACGGTCCGCCGCGAGCTGGCGGCCACGGCGGCCGGGCACGAGGTTCACCACTTCCGCAAACGGGTCGAGCCCAAGCTGATCCAGAAGATCGCGTGGGAACTGCTGGCCGACGCCGACCGGTTCACCCGCTCGGCGCTGATCGCCCCACGATTGGCCCCGGTCAGCATCCGGCAGCCGGTCCCGGCGGATCCGTTCGCCTGGGAGGTCGCCGAGCACGAGGAACAGCTGACCCGGTTGTGGTCGGCAATCTATGCCGCTCGCGCCGAGTTGCTGGCCGTCGAGCGGCTGATCAGCCTGGGCGCTGACCGGCTGGACATCATCAACACCGCAGTGACCGCTGCCTGGCGGTGGGCGGCCGCCTGCGCCGAGGCGATCAGCTACTGCTCCGCGTTTGTCCCGGAGCCGGACACCTCACCCGACGAGCTGGTCGCACTGGCCGGTTGGACTCCGATGATGACCGAGGCGCAGGCATCGCGGTTGACCGAGGCCGCCATCGGCGGCGCTAGCCGCGAGCAGTTCACCGCCGCTTTGCACAGCGAAACCGCTCTGGCCAACACCTGGGTCAACGGGTTGCTCGCCTGCCCCGGATTCCCCGACCGCATGACTGAGCCAGAGAACGGACCATCCTCGTGACCAGCACATCCACCAACCCCAACCCCGCGCTCGCCGCCGTTCTAGAGGCCGCAGCGACCAGCGATCCGCGCCGCTACATCATCACCGGCGGTCCCTCTTCCGGCAAGGACGACCTGATTGCGACGATCCACGCCGCCGAGATTCCCTGCATGGCTGAGGAGCCAGGCCGGGAGATTTACCGCAAGCACCGCGAGCGGCTTGGCCGGCACCTGCGGCGGGAGGACCGGCGTGAGTATTCCCTGGAGGTGCTGGAGGCGTTCATCGCCGAGTACACCTCCCACAAGCGGGGAATCAAATTCTACAACCGGGGTATCCCGGACGGGTTCGGCTGGGAGGCGTTCTTCGGGCTTCGGCCGGCTCCCCAGCTGGAGGAGGCCACCCGGCTCTATCGCTATGACGCGATCTTCGTGCTCGATCCGCTGGACACCTTTGAGGATCCCGACGACATCGTCTGGGCCCAGGACCGGGAGATCCGCCGGGTCCATGAGCTGATCGTGCAGGGCTACTACGACGCTGGCTACGACCCGGTGTTCGTCCCGCCGGATTCCGCTTCCGCACGCCTGGACTTCATTTGTTCCAACCTGCGCCTGCCCAAACCCAGCCGAGGAGCGTGACCGCCGTGGCCACACCCCACAGCAGCGCGACGGCATCCCTGCTGCTCTCGCCGAACAGCGTCCTGGCGAACGCGCTGCTGCGCTCAATCGACATCCTGCGTCCTCGCGTTTTAGCCGCCCGGCCAGCGCGGATCGAGTTCGTGGTCGGCACCCAGATCAACGGCGCCCCGCACCTCGGAACGAACCTGGTCCAGACTGCGGCGTTCTTGCTGGCCAAGATCGCCCGCCGGGAGTTCTCCATCGACACCGTGGTGCGGTTCGGGGCGCTGGACAACGCGCCCTGTGAGGTGGTGCTGGACCCGGAAACCCATCACGCCTACCAGCAGACCTATTGCCATGCCCTGGGCAAGGACAAGATCAGCGAGTTAATCGAGGGTTACTACCGGGCGTTCTTCGGGTCCCTGTCCGAGGCCACTGGCACAGATCACACCGTCGAGACCTATACCGCCCAGCAGGCTACCCCCGGCTTCCGGGCCGAGTTCCTGCGCACCCTGGAACGCCTGGAGGACATCCGCTGGTGGCTGGCCCCCTCCCACGGGGTCGTGCACATCCGCATCCCTTGCCCCGGGTGCGGGTGGGCCGAGAAACGCGCTGACCGCACCAAGCTCACGCACCTCGACGAGGACGGCGCCACTTTCATGGCGGTCTGCCTCGACCACGGCGACTACGAGGTGCACATCGATCCCGAAGACGATCAGCCCTATCTGGACCTGGCCACGCTCTATCGGAATCTGGTCAAGGAACGCGCGCTCGGCCGAGACCCCAACACGCTGCACGTGATGATGAAGGGCGGCGATTGGGCCTTCGGCTGCCAGCTCGTCGACGGCGCCCTCGCCGCGTTGGGCACCTCCGCACTGCGGTTGCCGGTCCGGATCTTCACGCCCCAGGTGCTCGCCCCGACCGGGGCGAAGCTGTCCAAATCGCTACCGCGTGAGCAAGGCAGGAATGTTTTGCCCACCGATGCCGAGCCTTGGATGCTCGATACCACCGTCTGGCCCGGCAGTGTGGACAACTATGTCGACGCGCTGGTCTGGCTGGTCGGTGAACTGTTAACGGATCCCAAGCATTTCTTCCGCTCGTTCACCGTCAAGGAACTTGGCCGTCTGATGAGCGCACGTCCCGCCGAACCCGTTGTCCGCGCCCACGAGATGGGCATCTACAAGCGTTATTTCGACCTCATCGCCTCAGGCCGGAAAACCACGGAGATCCGGGTCAACGACTCTAGCCGCAAGAAAATCAAGGAAGGGTCCCTGATCCGATTCCGCTGCCAGGGCGACGAAGTCTTGACCCACGTCACCCGCGTCACCCGCTACGATTCCTTCGACGAGATGTTCGACTACGAGTCCGTCGCCTCGGTCAACCCACTGGCCACCCGCGAGGAGCAACTGGCCAACATCCGCCAGATCTATCCTCCCGAACGCGAAGCCCTCGGCGTCGTCGCCATCGGCATCGAACTCATTGACCCAGAGCGGTGACTGCGAGCCAGAATGGCGGTGTGTCACGCACCTTCGACGAGCCTGTCACCGAAGCCGATTCGGCGCCGGTGAAGGGCTGGGATTTCGCCTGGTCCGCTCGTCCCGAGTCATCATTGGGGTCATTCCGGCCCACATCGGGCTCCACCGCCCGAACGCGTAGGGTTATCGGGACGATCAAGTACTACATCTGGATCAGCTGGCCAGTTCTCCCGATGGCCGCAGCCCCTGCGGTCGGTTTCGCCCTCGGGCTGGCAACCGTGTTCTGGGTGATTACACCCACCAGCGAACTCCAGGTGAACCCCATCGCTCTGGGGATCATGGGCGGCCGTCCAGGCTCTAACCTTCGCCTGGCTAGGTTGCTGGACCGGCGGGCCCGGATGCTGGGTTACGACGTCCCGGAGCGGGTGGAGGCCACGGTCACCGAAGTCACCCAGGAAGATCTCGCGCTCGCCGAACTGGTACGGGAAGCTCAAGCTGCGCTGCGGTGGCCGAGACACAGCTACGCGAGGGGGCCGAACCATGCTGAGCTATTCACTGATGA
>DASTBN010000276.1:0-4521 GCA_035712045.1 Pseudonocardiaceae bacterium | reverse complement strand
CCGCGGGAATTCCAGAGCTGGGCCGCCCGGGTGCTTGCTGTCCCGGACCGTTGCCGCACTGCCGAGGTCGGCGAACTGCACGCAGTTGTTGTTCTGTCCGCTGTAGCTGGATATCCGCCATGTGATGTCAGGCATGGTCACTCTCACCTCGTCTGTTGAAAAAGCCGCGTGATCAGAGCCAGACTCTCGGCATCATCGAGGGCCTGGCTACGCAGCCGGCCGTGAAGATCGCTAAGCGCCCGCACGACTTCCTCGTCGTCCACCAGGCGGCCACCGACTGCCGACTCTTCATAGGCAATCTTCAATGGCACGTCGGGGGCGAAATCCAGGAGAGTGAAAGAACCGGACACGGCATGCAATCCACTTTTGTGGGGAAGCACTCGCACACTTACATTAGGCAGCGCGAGGTCGGTCACGAGCCTGCGGAGCTGTTCGGCGCCAACCGAGGTATCGGCGGCCGCGCGCAAGAGCGCTCCCTCCGAGATGACGGCTGACAGCTCCAGGAGATCCGGGGACGTGAGCCGTTTCTGTCGCTCGATTCGGAGCTCGACTTTGCGGTCGAGATCGCTTCGCGAGAGGGAGAGTGGACCGAGGATGTGCATCTCCTCGGCATAGGCACGAGTTTGAAGCAGGGCGGGTATTAGTTCGAGCTCGACGACCCTCACTCTCTTGGCGCTCTGCTCGAAGCCGATCAGATCGTCGAGCCAGGTTGGCAGGTCGTATCGGGCCCACCAGCGGGGTTGTGTACCCCCACGGCGGATGGCGTCGAGTTCGTCGAGCCGATGCTCGGCGCCGTAGAGTCTTAGCAGCGATTCGAGATCGGGTCGGCGAACGCCGTAGCGGCCATTCTCAATATGGGAGATCTTCGAACGCGCACAATCGAGGCGTTCGGCGACCTGCTCCGGCTTGAGACCTGCGGCCAGACGCAGACGTCTGAGCTCGTCGCCCAGCTGACGACGCATCACGGTCGAACCCTCCGGGGCAGTCATGGTCACAGAGTAATCCTAGCTGCTAGACGCTAACATCTGGACATAAACTGACGATAGTCCCTATCTTCAGAACTCGCATGACAGAGATCAGCTGTCATGCGCAGTCCCCGCCGGTCACGTGAGTTGAACGCCAGGTGACTGCGGCCGGCGGGGCATCCAAGCCGTCAAGCCGGGGAGAGTGCTGTGGCCAGCCACCGACGCAGGGGCCGTCTCGCTCGGCTACTGGCGCGAGACCGCCCGCGACCGGCGCCCGCTGTGTTGGCGCAGCGCCTCTCACCGGCCATCGAGGTCGTGGACCGCATAACCAAGGTCAATCACCGGGTCGACGAGGCTCACCTGCTGGCGTGCAGAGGCAAGGACAGCTGCACGGCGCGCTGCGGGACGCCCGGTGAGGCTGGGGTGAGGGTAGCCGTGACCACTCCCCGTGATCCCGGCTGGCCGCTGGGCGGGAGGATAACGGTCAGGGCAGGCAGAACCTTTACGCCTGTGCGGAGGTGGAGCGCCATCGGCCCGCGGCGCCTGGGAATCGGCGACGCGCGGCCTATGACCGCTGGCGGGATGCGGATGGCGTCCATGTCCCGGAATGGCGCCAGGGTCGAGCAGGTCGCGGTGGACAGGACGGGGGGCACTGCGCTCCCGGCTGGGCGCCGCGGGCGTGGTCGTCGGCCGGACCAAGAGCGCCCGGTTGCGGGTGCGATTCGCGGGTGCGATTCGACGGGGAGGAGCCAGTAGTCAGCATCCGCCCCAACCTGGTGCGGGTGATCAAGGGCGGATGATCGCTGATGCACCGGGTCGCGGTCACCGGGTTCTACGACGACCACAACAGGGTGTTCTTCCTGCTGGCGTGCGTCTGCGGTCAGGGGGAGCCGCTGACAGGGACTGCGCGCAAGATTTACGGCACGCCCGAGCTCGGCTGGCGGGCTGGTGCCGCTCATCTCCTGGCGTGCGGCGAGACGCTGACGACGGTGAACTATCCGAGGCCGGGCATGGTCATCAACTCCGAGGATTGATCGGTGATCTTGTGGGGAGAGCCAGTCCCCACGCGGTCGACACGAGCCGTGCGATCTGCCCGTCAGACCGGCCGCAAGCTGCAACAATGCCTCACCCGCTCGCTACCCTCCCGTTATGGAGACATAACGGGCTCAGCGGGCCAGGGTCAGGTGCGCTCGGCGGGGAGCCGGGATGGGATCAGGGCTCGAGGAACCAGGGGCTGGTGTAGGCGATGGCGTGGTTGTTGGCGGGATGGTTGAGGGGGCCTGGGCTGGCGCTGGGGAGGTCGGGGTCGGCGATGCGCAGCAGCACCCAGCCGCCATCCTGGATGTTCAGCGGCGTGGTGAATCGGACGATGTCACCGCAGCGGATGTCGATCACCTCACTCACCGCGGGGGCCGGGGTGTCGGGGCGCAGGACCTGGACCTGTAGCACTCGGCCTGCCCACGACGGGCCGCAGTCGAGGTCGAGCACGAACTCGACCGCTCCCGCCCGATGCCGCAGTGCCGAGCCCATCCGCATGCCACCGGCAGTGGCGTCCAGCCGCAGGCCAGCCACCCGGGTCGCGAAGAATCGCCGGGCCCGGAGCGCTTCGGCGACACCGGCCCGGCTGTGCTCGGCCACCCAGAGCCCGGTACGCCCGGTGCCAGGCTGCATGCCCCAGCTGGAGCTGTGCTCGTCGCTCACCCCGATCAGGCCTGTCCGCCAGCCAGCGTTCAGGCAGGACACCAGCGGAGACTCCGCTCCCGCCGCGACACCCTGGAACAGGTAGTCGTCGGTGCGGTTGAACATCTCCAGGCTGACCATCTGTGCCGCGGCCGCGCGGGTATAGCGGAACTCGGCGAACCGGCCATCCTCCCGGCCGGGGTGGTTGAAGCCGGCGAGCCCGGCGACGGTGTGGACGCCGTTGTACCGGCCGGCCCCGGCCAGCCAGTCGTACAACTCGCTCATCCTGCGGTGGGTGGCGACGTCGGTGAAATCATCAGTGAACCAGGCGTTGACATGCCCCAAATGCGGATGGGACCACTCGAAGCCGCGGATGGCGGTGAACTCACCAGGGCAGTCGTAGGTATCGGCGATCTTCCCGGTGCGCCGCCAGCCAGCCCGGTCGAGCCCGATCCATGGGGTGCCGCCTAGGCCAGTGCCTTCCACAGTGGAACCACGGATCGCGTGATCAGTGAGTGCCGCGACGTCGAGACCGGCCCCGCGCATCGCCGGGAACGCGGCTTCCGGGTCGCCCTCGCCGTCGGAGAGCAACGTGTGGTTATGCAGGTCGGCGTGGACCAGCAGGGTGCCGCGGCTGATCCGGGAGCTCCGGGCGGCCCCGGGCTCCCCGCCCGGGGTGCGCAGCCGGGTACCCGCGCCGCTGGAGAGCAGCAGCGCTTGCGCCTGGGCCCCGCCTTCGCCGGCGCTCACCAGCCGCGCCGAGCCAGCCGCTGCCCCTCAGGCAGCTCAGTGAGGTTGATCCCCACCATCGGCTCGCCCAGCCCTCGGGACACCTTCGCGACCATGTCCGGGTCGTCGTAGAACGTGGTCGCCTTGACGATCGCTTCCGCCCGCTTGGCGGGGTCACCCGATTTGAAGATCCCCGATCCCACGAACACCCCCTCCGCGCCGAGCTGCATCATCATCGCCGCGTCGGCGGGGGTGGCGATGCCACCGGCGGTGAACAGCACCACCGGCAACGAGCCCGCTGCCGCGACCTCGCGGACCAGTTCCAGCGGGGCGGCGAGCTCCTTGGCGGCCGCGGGCAGCTCGCTGGCTTCCGCAGCGGCCAGGGCGCGGATGCCGCCCCGGATCGAGCGCATGTGACGGGTGGCCTCGACCACGTTGCCAGTGCCGGCCTCGCCCTTGGAACGGATCATGGCGGCGCCTTCGGCGATCCGGCGCAACGCCTCACCGAGACTGGTCGCGCCGCACACGAACGGCACGGTGAAAGCGAATTTGTCGATGTGGTGGGCTTCGTCGGCCGGTGTCAGCACTTCGGATTCGTCGATGTAATCCACACCGATCGCCTGCAGCACCTGAGCCTCAGCGAAGTGGCCGATGCGGGCCTTGGCCATCACCGGGATGGACACCGCGGACATGATCCCGGCGATCATGTCCGGGTCACTCATCCGGGCGATGCCGCCCTGCGCGCGGATGTCGGCCGGCACCCGCTCCAGCGCCATCACGGCCACCGCGCCGGCGTCTTCGGCGATCCGGGCCTGGTCCGGCGTGACCACATCCATGATCACACCGCCTTTGAGCATCTCGGCCATGCCGCGCTTCACCCGGGCGGTGCCGATCTGGCGATTGATGATGGTGTTCTCGGCGGGCACAGCAGGACCACTCCTTGCGGACAACGCCATGGAAGGCCAGCGGAAAAATAGCGGCTACCTGTCCCCGATCCTACGACGGCTTGCTTATCACATCGGGAGGGAAGCCCGGCTAGGGGGTTGCCTCGGCCGCCGCACCGGTGTGAGATCGACCACACGGCCGGCACAGGTGAGGTGAGGCTATATGGGCATAAAGGGCAGCGGTGAGCGTGCTGATTCGACCA
>DASTBN010000275.1:0-3706 GCA_035712045.1 Pseudonocardiaceae bacterium | reverse complement strand
TCGTACAGGTCATCTCGCAGCAGGCGTAACGCGTCGGTGATCACCGGTGAGTTGGGGTCCATCGAATACCTCGCTTCAGGGGTTGGGCGGATCAGCACATCGCCGGTGATCAGGAAACGGCTTGCCCCCCGGTCAAGCAATACCCTATTAAGCGATAGAGTGATCGTCAGTGCGAGATCTGTCTGGCGTAGGATCCGGCCGTCTGAGGGGTCTCCATGGAAGATCGTGAGCCGACGGTCCGCAGCCGGGAACTCGGTGCCGGGCTGCGCCGGGCGATGCAGGACGCCGGGCTGACCGGCAAGCAGGTCGCGAAGCTGCTCGACCTGTCACCGAGCTGGGTGTCCCGGCTGATCTCCGGCAAGCGCGATGTGACCGCCGTGCAGGCGGCGGCGTTCCTCGCGGTGTGCCGGGCTCCGACTGCGGAACGGGAGCGGTTGCTGGAGCTCTGCGAGGATCAGCACACCCGGGGCTGGCTCCAGCAGCACGGTTCCCGGCTGCCGCTGCAGCTGGTGACGTTGATCGAGCACGAGAACAAGGCGGTGACGATCAGCGAGTTCGAGTCGACGGTGATGCCCGGCCTGTTGCAGACCGGTGAGTACATCCGCGCGCTGCTCAAGGAGGCCGGCCGGGTGCCGGCAGAGGAGATCGACGACCGGGTGGCAGCCCGGCTGGCCCGCCAGGCCCTGTTCAGCCGGGAGCCCCTGATCAGGTTCACCTTCTACGTACACGAGTTCGCGCTTCGGCTGCCGGTCGGCGGCCCGGCGGTGATGTCCGAGCAGCTGGACCACTTGCACCGGCGTTCGCTGCGGCCCCACATCACGCTGCGAGTGGTGCCCGCAGCGCTCGGCGGGCATGCCGTGACCGCCGGATCGTTCCGGCTGATGGAGTTCGCCGAGTTCAAGCCGGTGGCCTATCTGGAGAGCGAGACCTCCTGCGTGTTCCTGGAGAAACCGGTGGAGATCGAGGCTTACCGGGACATCCTCGGGGCGCTGGCAAAGACCGCGCTAGGCGAGAGAGAATCGAGGGAGCTGATTGCCACCCTGGCACACGAGCAGCTACAGCGCCAGCCATGGCAACTGCGTCGAGGTCGGCTGGCGCACCAGCAGCTACAGCAACGGCGGCACCGCTTGCGTCGAGGTCGCGACCGCGCCGGACGCGGTGCTGGTCCGCGACTCCAAGAACCGCACCGGTCCCGCCCTGACCCTCCCCGCCCCCGCCTGGCACGCCTTCCTCACCACCCTCACCGGCTGATCTGGCATTAGCGCGACCGGCCATACCAGGCCGGGTCCCCAGTGATGGATGCCCTTCTCGCCCCTCCCGACAGTCAAGATCATCGTTTGTGTGTCGCGAGTGACAGGATGTGTCGCTCCTGACACATAAACGGTGATCTTGTGCTGACAGGGATGCGCTGAGTGCGTGGTCAGCGCCGATTTTCTGGTGATCACGCGATGACCGCCAGCCCATCAGGGTGCGGTGGGGGGTGATGGCATGCTTGGCGAGTGCCACGGCTCGGCCAGCTCGCGATCGCGTCCGCAGCGGCGTGGGCCTACCTCGTGATGGGGCATGGCGATTTCTGGCTGACCTCGACGCGGCTGCCGTCCGACTCGCCGGAGCCCAAGCGCTGGCCCAGCGTCGGTGTCATCGTCCCAGCGCGGGACGAGGCAGCGGTGCTCCCGGAGACGCTGCCCACACTGCTCGCTCAGGATTACCCGGGCGAGTTCGCCGTGTGGCTAGTCGACGACGGCAGTAGTGACGGCACAGCGGCGCTCGCGCACACCCTCGCCGAGCGAACCGGACGAGCGTTCACCGTGCTCACAGCACCGCCACCGGCACCAGGCTGGACCGGCAAGCTGAATGCCCTGCAGTGTGGCGTGGCAGCGGCCAGCGCCGCCGGGGCCGAGTTCCTGCTGCTCACCGACGCCGACATCGCCCACCACCCATCCTCCGTGCGCCGGCTGGTCGCGGCAGCGCTGGCCGACGATCGGGACGTCGTCTCGCTCATGGCGCTGCTGAGTACGCGGACCGCGTGGGAACGGATCCTGGTGCCGGCGTTCGTCTACTTCTTCGCCCAGCTCTACCCGTTCCCTCGGGTCGCCCGGCCCGGCACGCGCACCGCCGCGGCCGCCGGCGGCTGTGTCCTGCTCCGCCGCGCGACGCTGGAGCGCGCCGGGGGCCTGCCGCAGATCCGCGGCGATCTCATCGACGATGTGGCGCTGGGCCGGTTACTCAAACGCGCTGGCGCCCGGACGTGGCTGGGCTTCACCGGCGTGGAACCCGAGGTCCGCAGCGTCCGGCCCTATCCTCATCTGGACGACATCTGGGACATGGTCGCCCGCACCGCCTACACCCAGTTGCGTCACTCACCAGCGCTGCTCACCGCCACGATCGCGGCCTTAGGGCTGATCTATGTCGTTCCGCCCGCAGCCGCGCTCACCGGGCTGGTCAGGCGCTCGCCGGTGCCCGCGATGGCCGGGCTCGGCGGGTGGGCCGCGATGGCCCTCACCCAGGCACCAGTGCTGCGCCTTTACAGCCTCTCGCCGCTGCGCGGGCTCGCGTTACCAGCCGTGGCAACGCTGTATGCCGCTATGACGGTCGATTCCGCCCGCCGTCACGCCACCGGCCGTGGCGGCGCATGGAAGGGACGCATCGCTGACCGGCAGAGGTCACTCTGCTGAATGTCGCTGTGGATGAGGCCAATCCGCCAGGCTGGTCAGCCACCGTACAAACGGCGGTTGCACCAGCCTGGCCAGACGGCCAACCAGCGCCAGCCACGACGCGGCGTGCGCGGCATCGAGCAGCTCAGCCAGCACCCATAAGCGAGCGCGCCCGGCTCACCCGTGCGGCGCACACCCAGGTTGTAGACGGTCAGATCCCAGCCGCAGCCCCGCGCTGCCGCAGCAACCGGTCCTACCCAGCCGACGCCGGTCGGATCACCGACGCCGACCTGCGCACGCTGTCGTTCACACGCCGACACTTTAAGGTGAAGCCCTTTGTGTGTGCTAACTACAGCCGCTGGTGGAACCGCAGCCCTCGCAGACATAGCATGATCCAGCGGGGCGCATCTTGGTGCCGCAGGTCATGCAGAGCGGCGCGTCGGCGGCTTTGCCCAGCTGAAGCTCCAGCAACTCGGTTGAGCTGCCCACATACACCGGCGCTGGCCGACTTTGTGCCGCCGGAGCCGGGGTGTTGGAGTTCACCGCGGTGCGAAGCGACACGACATCACTGTCCGCGCCGGTACCGTAGTCGGCCGAGAGCTGCTCGGTGCGCTCGTCGGCGGTCAGGATGCCCAGCTGATCGCGTTTGTCCCTGGGCAGGTAGTCCAGTGCGATTCGGCGGAATAGGTAGTCCACCACACTCGTCGCCATCCGGATATCCGGGTCATCGGTCATCCCCGCCGGTTCGAAGCGCATGTTCACGAACTTCGATACATAGGTCTCCAGCGGGACTCCGTGCTGCAGCGCGATCGAGATAGCCATCGAGAACGCGTCCATCACGCCGGCCAGCGTCGAGCCCTGCTTGGACATTTTCACGAAAATCTCGCCGAGCCCGTCATCCGGGTAGGACCCCGCCGTCACGTAGCCCTCGGCGCCACCCACGGTGAACGAAACGGTCTGGCTGGGCCGCTTCTTGGGCAGCCGCTTACGCACCGGCCTGGTCTCGGCGGCCGCCTTCTCCGACCCGGCAGTGGCGGTCTTGCCGGTGGACA
>DASTBN010000274.1:0-12083 GCA_035712045.1 Pseudonocardiaceae bacterium | reverse complement strand
GTCGATCTCGAGTCTCACGCTGCGGGCCCCGCTGTGGGACAGCCACGTCCGCACGGTATCGATGAGTTTGCTGAACAGTTCCGAAGACCGCGTGAGCATGGCGGTCAGCGCGCCTGTGATAAACATTCCACCGGAGCGTGTGCGGGGCGGCGCCTGACCTGCGGTGGTGAGCTCAGCGGATTCGATGTCCAGCAGAAGCAGCCATTCGCGGAGCTGTATAGCCAGCGCCGCTGACTCTGCCAGGTCTGCGCCTGGGCCCGCTTCGATGCTGAGGTCCAGCCGGGTAAGCCGCTCAGCCACAGCTACAGCCTATCCAGTCATCACCGGAATTCCCCAGCCACCGCCGCCGGGAGTTTCGATGCGGATGCGCTCGCCGCAGCGCGGACCCGCCGCTCGGAGTAGTCACCCATGGCCGCTATCGCCGCGCGCAGCCGCCGTGGTCCCATCCGCCCGGCCAGCGCACCACGTCCGCGCGTTCCCCGCCGGTGTCGGCGATGAGAACGGGCGGGATCCGGATCCCTTCCATCGCGATGTCGGTGCGCTGGCGGGCATGGATCCCGGGGCCGCCCCGCCG
The DNA here is from genome assembly GCA_035712045.1 of Pseudonocardiaceae bacterium. Classification (GTDB taxonomy): domain Bacteria; phylum Actinomycetota; class Actinomycetes; order Mycobacteriales; family Pseudonocardiaceae. The sequence goes on along the minus strand of DASTBN010000274.1, from coordinate 11,509 downwards.
ACATCGGCATGGTGTGCCCGTTGGTTCACCTCACGGGCCGCCACTCTCCTTCCCGGGGATCTTTACGGTGCCATCGGGCTGAATCTCGCCGATAAGGTACGTGCCTGAGATGGGTTCGCCGGAATCTGAGAAATCTAGTGGCCCGGAGGGGCCAACGTAAGCGATGTCCCTATTATTTCTCACGAGTGTCATGCATTCGCGGAAACTGTAGCATTTTGTTCCGCCCCTCGTTACGTCGTTGATTTTGCTCGCGATGGCGGCGGGCGCGTCCGTGCCTGCGGTGGCCGCCGCGAGCGCGGTGATGATGACCGCGTCGTATGCCTGCGCCGCGAAGTTCAGGCTGCGCAGCCCGGGGTGTTCCTCCAGCAGGCGTTTCACGAACGTCACGTCTCCGGGGTCGGGTACGGTGCCCTTCATTCCCGCCAAGACTCCCGGATTCTGTGAACGGACCTGAGCGGATAGTGAGTTGTTGAGATTGGAAATCGTCCCGTACACCCTTTTGCGCTGTGGGCCCAGGCCGTTCTGGATCATACCCGCGAGGATTCTCGCGCTCTCGGAGAAGCCAATGAGGACGATCGCGTCGGGATTCTGGCTCTTGATTCGCTGGATATCTTTGGAGTAGTCGGCTGAATTTGGCTCGTAATGGAAAGAGTCGACAACCCGCACTCTGGATTTCCGGATCTCGGCGACGGTCGCCTCACGCAGGTCGTTGCCGTACTCGTCGTTGCGTGACATCACCACCACTGTCGAATTGTGATCGGCGACAACCAGCCTGCCGAGTGCGGTGCCCTCGACCGTCGCCGGGGGCGAGGTCCGGAAGTAGAGTCCATGATCAGGGTAGGTAGTGAACAGCTGTGACGTGTTCGAGGGTGAGAACAGAATCACCCCCGCGCAGGTGGTCTTGTCGATTATCTTGTGCCCTACCGCCGATGTCGCGGGGCCAATTATCACATCTACCTGGTTAGATAGCAGCTCGTCGATCGATCGGCTGGCGGTATTCGCGGCGGGGTCGCCCTCGTCCTTCTGATTGCCCGCGTCGAGCTTTACGTCGATGCCGGGAATTCCGTCGGCATAGTTGCTGACGTCTTTCATGGCCAGCTGTACGCCGGCGTTCAAGGCGGGACCCGTATAGACAAACGCCCCAGTGTTATTCGGGAGTAAGGTGCCCAATGAGAGCACGCCGTTGGGCTGCTTGACGATGGGCGTGCACAGACCGGACGTGGGCGGGTGCGGCGGCTGAACCACTGCGGGCGGGACACACACCAAAGCCGTAACCAGCGTGAGTGCTCGCGCGGACTTGATCCATCGTTGCCTGCGAGTCTCGGGTGGTGCAACACGGGGCGGGACGGCGCTGGGTAAGACTCGACGGGCGGCCTCCCGCACGGCGGTGTCGGGATCGGCGCCGCTGAGGCGGTGCAGCTCACGCCGGGCCGCGCGCTTCAGGCCCGCCTCGAAGTCGCCGGCGATCAGGAATCTCAGGCCATGGGTGGACGCGATTCGTTTCTGTGGGTCCTGGTCGTTCAGGTGCTGCTCGAGCTCGGGCGGCAACGGTAATAGCCGATACCGATTCGTCGCCAGAATAAGATCGCCGATGAGGGTGCCGTGTTTGATCGGTCTCTGATTCCGATGTCGCTTTTGGACCTCGTGGTGCACGTATGCGTACAATTCGTCGACGGACACGTCGCCATCGCCGTTCAGGTCCGCCTCGCCGGTGTCGAGGCCCTTGACCACGGCATCGGTGAAGATCGAGTCATGGGCGATCTCCAGCCTGTCCGCAGCGGCGATGATGATCCGGCCTTCACCGCTGAGCCGCTCGAGGGCGTTCTCTGTGCGGGGGTCTCCCTGCTCGATGACGCTCCTGGTGATGGCGCCGCCGTAGCAGCAGTCGAGCAGGACGGCGATGCGCTTCGACCTGGCATGCTCCATCCAGTTTTTGACGTCGCGCGCGGAGATCGCTGTCGTGCGCAGTAGTGTCGGGTCGGTCCCGTGAGTCGCAAGATAGAGCTGCTGCTCCCTGGGATGGAGCACACCATGACCTGAGAAGTAGAGCAGCAGGAGATCGTCGGCCCGGCCGTCACGGAAGAATTTCTCTAGCTCCTGGGTAGTCTCCTGCAACGGCTTGTCGAGCAGTTCCCAGACTTCGAAGTTGCCTATCTCTCGGTTCTTCAGGACGGGTTTTAATTTCTCGATGTTATCTTCCGCCGGCACGCTTGAGAAATGCTTGTGACTCTCGTAGTTGTAGCCGATCAGCAGGGCCTTCTTAGTGCCGGTCATCGATGCCGTCGCGTTTTTTAACACGGTCCAAATAGACTTGTATCAGCTCATCTCGCGTCCTTCGGGAGAGCTTGGTGACGATCAGCTTTTGCCCTTCGATCTCGATCTCTACCTTGCGGCCGTCCTGGAAGGCATTGACCCAGGACTGCACCTTGTCGATGACGCCGAGGAAGCGGTCCAGCGACTCGGCAAGAATGACGGTCAGCGCGCCGGCCACGATAGGATCGATGGAGCGCGCTCCGGGTGGTGCCGGACCCGCAGTCGTGGGCATGACGCTCGTGACGATCTCTAATCCAGCCAGCTCGTCGTGCAGGTCTGCGGCCAGTGTGATCAGCGCTGCGTCGTCGCAGTCCCAGTCCGTCTCGATTCGCAGGTCAAGACGCAGATCTCGCTGAGCCATGGCTTTCCCCTGCTGTTTGTCGATGAGGCGCCGGAGGGCCGAGCTTAGGGCACTCAGGGCGGGGGCTCTCCCCATCCACCGCCGCCGGGGGTCTCGATGCGGATCCGGTCGCCCCGCTCTAGCTGCCAGGTGCCTTTGCTGGGTAGCTCCGTCTCGGTGCCGTCGGCGCGGCGCAGAATGTTGTGGCCTACCGCTCCTGGCTGCCCGCCGGATAGGCCCCACGGCGGGTGCTCACGGCGTTCGGACTGCACGGTCAGCGTGCAGTCGGCCAGCACCTCCACTTCCCGGATGAGGCCCTCGCCGCCGGGATGCGCACCGGCCCCACCCGAGGACTCGCGCAGCTCATATCGCCAGATCCGCAACGGGTAACCCAGCTCGATCGCCTCGGCGGGGGTGTTCTGCGTGTTGGTCATCCCGGTGTGCACGCCGGAACGGCCCGGGCGCGCGGGGGTGCCGCCCTCGCCGCCGCCCAGCGTCTCGTAGTAGCTGAACGGATGCTCGCCACCAGCGCCGATGAGCAGGTTGTTCATCGTGCCCTGGCTGGCCGCCGGGACCCGCCCGGGAATCGCCTGGGCGAAGCAGCCGAGCAGGACATCCACGATCCGCTGGCTGGTCTCGACGTTGCCGGCCGCGGTCGGCGCGGGAAACCGGGCGTGCACCACGGAGCCTTCCGGGGCGAGCACGCGCAGCGGGCGGTAACAGCCGGCGTTGGGCGGGGCATCCGGGTCGGTCAGCATGCGGAACACAAACATCGCCGAGGACAGCGTCACCGCGAACACCGCATTGAGGTTCACCGGAACCTGGTGGTCCGTGCCCGCGAAATCGATTATCACTTCCTCGCCAGCGACGGTGACGGCGGCGCGGATCCACACCCCAGTGCCGATCTCCAGCACGTCGGAGTGCGGGTAGCACCCGTCCGGGATCTGCCGCACCGCGGCGCGGACCCGCCGCTCGGAGTAGTCACACACGGCCGCCATCGCCGCGCGCAGCCGCCGTGGTCCCATCCGCCCGGCCAGCTCCCGCAGCCGGGCGGCCCCGACGTGGTTGGCCGCGAACTGCGCGCGCAGGTCCCCGCGGCGCTCGCCCGGGGTCCGGGAGTTCGCCGCGATCAGCCGCACCACATCCGCGCGTTCCCCGCCGGTGTCGGCGATGAGGACGGGCGGGATCCGGATCCCTTCCATCGCGATGTCGGTGGCGCTGGCGGGCATGGATCCCGGGGCCGCGCCGCCGACATCGGCGTGGTGTGCCCGGTTGGCCACGTAACCGAGCAGCTCAGCGTCCTCTCCGGGACCCGCGCCGATGGCGGCGACGATGGTGAGATCCGGCAGGTGCGTTCCGCCCAGGTACGGGTCGTTGACACAGACCTGCTGACCGGGGCGCAGCGGGCCGAAGGTGTCCAGCACCGCGCGCACACTGGCCGGCATCGCACCCAGGTGCACCGGGATGTGCTCGGCCTGGGCGACCATCTGCCCATCCGGGTCGAACACCGCAGCCGAGCAGTCGGCCCGTTCTTTGATGTTCGGGGAGTACGCCGCGCGCCGCAGCGCCACCCCCATCTCCTCCGCCACCCCGGCCAGCGCGTGCCGGAACACCTCCAGCTCCACCCCCGACAGCTCACTCATCCCCCCACTGTCCCCGATATGGGGGCATATCGGGGTTCTGGGAGCTTCGCGGGCGCGACACGCGAGGGGGTGGGCGGAGGGTAGTTCGTGGTTACTGAGAGTTATTCTGGTGAGCGATGATAGCGAGAACCAACGTGGGCCGCACCCTGGCGGTCTGCTCGGCCGTGCTGCTCGGCGTGGGGCTGATCAGCGCCGGGGTGGCGGGCGCCAGCCCGGCTTGTACGTACACGATCCACGACGTGGATGAGGCGCGCGCGGGGATCAGCGCCGCTGTCCCAGGGGACGCGCTGTGTTTCAAGGGCGTGGATCTCGCCGATGTCGATCTGACCATGTTCCGCTCCGGGACCGCCGCCGCGCCGATCAAGATGATCTCGGATGGCCAGACCACGATTCATCAGCTGCACATTCTCGCTGACCACGTGGTGCTCCAAGGTTTTACGATCGTCGGCGGGGGTGAGTTGCTGCTCTCGGGCACGGGGATCGTGGCGCAGAAGAACACGGTCCACGACACCGCCCGCGGCGGGATCATCTGCGCTAACTGTGCCGATTCCATGATCGCCTCTAACACGGTGATCCGCGCCGCCACGGCCGGGATCTCCATCAGCGGGCAGCGCGTCACCGTGCAGCAGAACACCATCAGCGCGACGGTGCCCGCCGATGACGGTGACGCGGACGGGGTGCGCTTCTTCGGCACCGGGCACCGGATCCTCAGCAATGCGATCCAGGACATCCCCGCGCGGTCCGCTGCCCACCCCGACTGCTTCCAGACATTCGACACCGGCCACGCGGCTACCGCCGGTGTCGAGATCGTGGGCAACACCTGCCAGAACGTCGAGGAGAACTGCCTGATCGCCACCGGTGACGAGCGCGGCAACCGGGACGCTCCCGCCAGCACCAGGTCGATCACTTTCATCGGCAACACCTGTGCCACCCAGGGCGAGCAGGGTGTGACCCTGCGCCACTGGCCCAACGCCGATCTGCGCAAGAACTCCTTCTCCGGGCCGAACCTCAAACGCGGGATCCTGATCTCCAGGGGGTCCACCGGGTGCTCCGCCCGGGATAACACCACCGCCGGTAACGTGCCGCCGGTCGAGGTCGACGAGTCGTCCCGGCCGGGTTTCACCGGGCCGCTGTGAGAGGAGCGGGTACGTTGGCCGCGACACCCGCTGCGGCGCACCGGAGGAGCCCGAACCCACCATGACGCTGGATTCCCCGACGCTGGAGCAGAGCCTGCGCAGCCTGGCCGCCCGGCAACGCCCGCTGCGCCTGATCGCCACCGGTGGCGGGACCGGCGGGCACACCTACCCGGCGATCACCACCATCCGGGCCGCCCGGGAACTGCTCAGCGACGCCGGTGTGGCGCTCGAGGTGCTCTACGTCGGCTCGGCCACCGGGCTGGAGGCCCGCGTCGCGGAGCAGGAACGACTGCCCTTCCGCGCGGTGTCCACCGGCAAGCTGCGGCGCGCCAGGAATCCGCTGCGGATGATCTCCGCGCAGAACGCCCGCGATGTCGGGCGGCTGGGCAAAGGGCTGGTGCAGGCCCGCCGGGTGGTGCGCGCTTTCCGGCCCGACGTGGTGTTCTCCACCGGGGGATACGTGGCGGTCCCCGTGGGGCTGGCCGCCCGGGCGGCGGACGCGCCGCTGCTGATGCACGAGCAGACCACCCGGCTGGGCCTGGCCAACCGGCTGCTGGCACGCCGTGCCACCGTGATCGCGTTGTCCTCGCCCACCTCGGTGGACCTGCTGCCGGCCGCGGCCCGGGAGCGGGCGGTGGTCACCGGCAACCCCATCCGGGTCGAGCTGTTAGATGGTGACGCGCATCGTGGCGTCAAGGTCCTGGGCTGGTCCAGCTGGGACGCCGCACTGCCCACCGTATTCGTCACGGGCGGTGCGCAGGGCAGCGTGCAAATCAACCGTCTCGTCGCCGCGGTGCTCGACTGGCTGCTGGTCCGGGCGAACGTCATCCACCAATGCGGTGCCGCATCACTGGCTGACATGCGTCGGCGCGCGCAGCGGCTACCGGCGGAGCTGGCCGGCCGCTACCGGGTGATCGAGTTCGTCGGCGCGGAACTCAGCGATGTGCACGCCCTCGCGGATGTGGTGATCTCCCGCTCCGGCGCGGGTACCCTCGCGGAGCTCACCGCGCTGGGCAAGCCCTCGGTGCTGATCCCGCTCATCCCGACCGGTGGCGCGGAACAGGAACATAACGCCCGTTACCTTCAGGACGCGGGGGCAGCCCGCGCCCTGCTCGGCGCGTCCCCCACCCCCGAGGATCTCACCCGGGCGCTCGAAGACCTGATCGGCGATCCCGAGCTGCGAGCCGGGATGTCCGCCCACGCGGCACGGCTGGGCCGTCCCCGCGCGGCTCACGATCTCGCCACGGTCCTGCTCCAGGCAGCCGCCAGGGCACCTCGGCGCGGGTGACCGAGGTGCCGGTGCGGCATTTCCTCAGCTGAATTCGCCGGCGCGGACACCTGCGGTGAAGGCGGCCCACACGCCTGGGGCGCAGGCCAGGACCGGGCCAGCGGGATCCTTGCTGTCCCGGACGGCGCGGTGCCCGCCGGGGAGACCAGCGATCTCGACGCAGTTGCCCGCGGCCGTGCTGTAGGACGAGCGCCGGAATGTCGCGCTGGCCAGGGCCGCTCGCGGCGCGACGCGCGTGTCGTTCATAGTCCCAACTCCTTCATGACAGTGTGGAGCAGGTCGAGCGACTCCCTCGGCGGGAGTGCCTGAGCCTGCACGGACCCGAACGCGTGCATGTACTGACGAACGATGCCGTCACGCTCGTAGACGGTGAAACTGGTTTCCCCGTCGACGTAGACGGCTTCGGCATCGTACTCGTCAGGCCAAGTGATTATTACGAAGGAAGCGCCAAGCGCGGCATGGGCGTCGGCGGTGAACGGCACCACTTGCACGGTGACGTCGAACTCGCTGGTCACGCGGGTGATATGGCGGAGTTGATCGTGCAGCACCTGTGGCCCGCCGACCTGCTGGCGGATCGCCGCCTCGGAGAGGATGGCGGTGAAGCGCATCCCCTCCGCCAGCCGCCGCTGGCGGCGCATCCGCAGCTGGAGGTAGCGGTCGATGTCGGCTACCCGGATGTGCATGGAGCCCGCGGTCATGATCCGCTCGGCGTAGTCACGGGTCTGCAGCAGGCCGGGGATCACGTGCCCCTCGTAGCTGCGGATCCAGGACGCCTCGACCTCCAGCTCGATGAGCATCTCCACCGGTTCGCTGAGGATGTCGCCGTAGTCCTGCCACCAGCCCGGCTCCGCCGAGCGCCGGCGCAGCTCGTCGAGCTTCTCGGCGTCGTCGGCGGGAATACGCAGTGCCTCCACCAGGCGGGCCAGCGTCAGCGCGGTGATCTTCGCCCGGCCGGTCTCGATCCGGGACAGCTGCGGCTGGCCCATGCCGAGTTCGGCGGCTAGCGCGGTGCCGGAGAGGCCACGTTCGTTGCGATAGCGGCTCAGCCGTGCGCCGAGCCGGCGGCTGCGCACCGTGGGACGCATCACCGGCTCGCCTCGGCCGCCGGGCGTTCAGCGCGGGTAGTCACCCGAAGGGCGGACTTCATGTCAGGCATTATGCGTGGCAGTATTCATGACAGGCGATGTGGATCTCCGTCGCCACTCTAGACCCTGGTGGGGCGCCTGAGCCCGGACGCTACGGCGCTCCACCAGCACCACGTACGGACCGCGTCCCTGGCCGGGGCGGCCCCGCATTCGGCGAGGGCCCGGCGGAACGCAAGCGGGGCCCGACGTAATCGAGGCATAACGCCACCGCGAGCACGGCGACGGCGAGGCCCCGCACGCGCTGGACCAGCAGCGGTCGGTACGCCCCCGGTGTCGCGGTCACGGCGAGTGCCAGCCTATCCGGTCGTAGGGATCGATGCTGACGAAGCGCCCGCGCTCCTTGACGATGAAATCGGTGTGTGTCTGGTCACGCCACGGCACACCGGAGTTGCCTGGGTTACTGGCCGGTAATATCGTGTTTGTTACTGGCGAGTAGGATTGTTGCCGCAACGCTGTTGGGGTGAGGGACATGGGGCATTACAAGAGCAATCTCCGCGATCTGGAGTTCATGCTGTTCGAGGTGCTCCGGGTGCAGGACCGTCTGGGCCTGGGCCCGTTCGCGGATATGGACCCCGAGACCGCCCGCGATGTGCTCGCCGAGGTCGACCGGCTGGCCCGGGGGCCGCTGGCGGATTCCTTCGCCGAGTCCGACCGCAACCCGCCGGTCTTCGACCCCGAGACGCACACCGTCGAGATCCCCGCCGGGTTCAAGAAGTCCTACCGGGCGTTGTGGGACGGCGAGTGGTACCGCCTCGACCTGCCCTCCGAGCTGGGTGGTTACGGCGCGCCGCACGCCCTGCGGTGGGCCGCATTCGAGCTGATGCTGGGCGCCAACCCGGCGGTGTTCATGTACCTGAGCGGTCCCAGCATGTCCGTGGTGGTGCATAACAACGGCACCGACGAGCAGCGGCGCTGGGCGCAGCTCATGACCGCGAAGGGCTGGACCGCGACGATGGTGCTCACCGAGCCCGACGCCGGCTCGGACGTGGGTGCCGGGCGCACGAAAGCGATCCAGCAGCCCGACGGCTCGTGGCACCTCGAAGGCGTGAAGCGCTTCATCACCTCCGCCGAGCACGATCTGGCCGACAACATCCTGCACCTGGTTCTGGCGCGGCCGGAGGGTCCCGGCATCACCCCGGCCCCGGGGACCAAAGGCCTGTCACTGTTCCTGGTCCCGAAATACCACTTCGACACCCACACCGGTGAGCTTGAAGCGCGCAACGGCGTGTTCGCCACCGGCGTTGAGCACAAGATGGGCATCAAGGCCTCCACCACCTGCGAGCTCACCTTCGGCGCGCATGGCACTCCCGCCGTCGGCTGGCTGCTCGGCGGCGCGCATGACGGCATCGCGCAGATGTTCCAGGTGATCTGCTACGCCCGGATGATGGTCGGCACCAAGGCCATCGCGACCCTCTCCAGCGGCTACCTCAACGCGCTGGAGTACGCCAAGCAGCGGGTACAGGGCGCCGACATCACGCGGATGCGGGACCGCGGTGCCCCCCGGGTGACCATCACCCACCACCCCGACGTGCGCCGGATGCTCATGCTGCAGAAGTCCTACGCCGAGGGCCTGCGCGCGCTGTACCTCTACACCGCCAGCTACCAGGACACCGTCGAGCTCGGTGGCCCGGACGCCGCGCTGGCCGCGAAAGTCAACGATCTGCTGCTGCCCGTGGTCAAGGGGGTGGGCTCGGAGCGGGCGTATGAAATGCTCACCCTCTCACTGCAGACCCTCGGCGGGTCGGGGTTCCTGCAGGACTATCCGATCGAGCAGTACATCCGTGACGCCAAGATCGACAGCCTGTACGAGGGCACCACGGCCATCCAGTCCCAGGACTTCTTCTTCCGCAAGATCGTCCGGGACGGCGGGCAGGCGATCGGGCACCTGAACGGCGAGATCCAGGCTTTCCTGGACGCCGCCAGCGGTGACGAGCTCACCGGCGAGCGGGCCCTGCTGGCCACCGCGCTGAGCGAGCTGCAGGCGATGATCGGCGCGATGATCGGTTTCCTGGCCTCGGCCCAGCGCGACCCGACGGAGACCTACAAGGTCGCCCAGCAGACCGTGCGCTTGCTGATGAGCACCGGTGACGTGCTGATTGGCTGGCTGCTGCTGCGCCAGGCCCAGGTGGCCCTGACCACCCTGGCGGGCGAGGTGCCCGCCCGCGACACGGCCTTCTACCAGGGCAAGATCGCCGCCGCGAGGTTCTTCGCCCGCAACGTGCTGCCCGAGCTCACCTCGCGCCGCGCCATCGTCCAGGCCACCGACAACACCCTCATGGACATCCCCGAGGACGCCTTCTAGCGTCCGGATAAAGCAGTGGTAACAACCAGGGCCTAGCGTCAGGGCTATGGCCGATGTGGAGAACCCACGGATCGGCGTGGAGGAGGAATTCCACCTCGTCGACCTGGGGACCAGGAGAACCACGCCGGCCGCCGATGCCATGCTCGCCCGCCTGGAGGGCGAGGAGTTCGCCCCCGAGCTGCAGCGCTCCCTGGTCGAGGCCAACACATTGCCGTGCGAGAGCCTGGACGGGCTACGCACCGAGCTGTGTCGGTTGCGTGGCCGGTTGAACGAGGTCGCCGATCCCCTCGGGCTAGGCGTCGTGGCGGCCGGAACGGTCCCGCTGGTCGATCCGGCCGGGACCAACATCTCGGCCGGCGCCCGCTACGAGCGGATGCAACACGAGTACCAGCTGCTGGTCCGGGAGCAACACATCTGCGGGGCCCAGGTGCATGTCGATGTGCCCGATCGGGACATCGCGGTCGGTGTCGTCCAGCACCTGGCCCTGCACCTGCCGATCTTCCTCGCTCTCTCGGCCAGCTCCCCGTACTGGCGCGAAGGCGACAGCGGTTACGCGAGCTACCGCTGCATGGTCTGGCAGCGCTGGCCGACCGCAGGTCCACCAGGGCCGATGCGGACCGCCGCCGACTACGACGCGATGGTGGCCGATCTGATCGCCTCAGGAACCATCAGCGACCCGGGGATGCTGTATTTCGACATCCGGCCCTCAGCCCACTTGCCCACCGTCGAGCTGCGGATCTGCGACGCCTGCCCGGCGGTGGACGACGTCGTGCTCATCGCCGGCCTGTTCCGGGCGCTGGTGCAACGCGCCCGCCGCCAGGTGGAGGAGAACAAGCCGTTCCCCGAGACCCGTCACGAGATGCTGCGGGCGGCGACGTGGCGGGCGGCCCGATCCGGGCTAGAAGGCGACCTGGTGGACCTCTCCGATCCGTCTGGGCCGGCCCTGGTGGCGCCAGCATTGCTGATCGACAGGCTGGTGAACGAGTTACGGCCCGAACTCGAGGCATTCGATGACTGGACGCAGGTGCGTGAGCTGACCCAGCGCACCCTGTCCGCGGGCAGCTCGGCGGCCCGCCAGCGGCGCGTGTTCGGCCTACGCGGCGAGCTGACCGACGTCGTCGACAGCCTGCTCGCCGCCACCCGAGGGAAGCCTCTGGGCCGGGACCTGCCGACCGCGGTACCCGCGGCGCCCGCCCTGCTCGATGGCTATCGCGGTATCGGCAGGTACGGCGCCGGGTACGACGAGGCGGTGGGCGCCGACGGCCGGCCCCTGCCGCACTACGGCTGGATGTTCCGGGCGCTCGATCGGCTGGGCGTCCAGGGATTGCGGGCGGCGGCGTCC
>DASTBN010000273.1:0-3263 GCA_035712045.1 Pseudonocardiaceae bacterium | reverse complement strand
GCACCGCGAACTCCGCCCCGTCGACAGTGCGGGGGACCCGGCGGCCGGGGCCCTTGTCCACCAGGGGAGCGAGCGCTGGATCGGCCCGCAGCAGCTCATCCACGGCGGCCGGGTCGGCGTCGAGGTCGAGCAGCCACCGGCAGCGGGCGATCGCGGTGGACAAGTCGCGCAGATCGGTCAGGGTCAGCCGACATTCGACGTGATCGGGCAGTGGCCGCAGGGCCGCGACGCCATAACCGTGCGGCAGGCGAAGGGTGTGGCGGTACGCGCCCGCGTGCCACTCCTCCACTCCGGGTATGGCGGTCGCCACCAGGTGCCCGAACAGATTGTCCGGGCACAGCGGCGCGCGGAACGGCAGCCGCAGCACCAGCGATCCGGGCGTGGCCGGCGGGTGCCGGCGGGCGGCGCGGGCCCGTAGCTCGGACGGGGTGAGCGCGAACACCTCGCGCACGGTGTCGTTGAACGACCGCACGCTGGCGAAACCCGCGGCGAACGCGACGTCACTCATCGGCAGCGGGCTCGTCTCGATCAGCAGCCGCGCGGTCTGGGCGCGCTGGGCGCGCGCCAGCGCCAGCGGGCCGACTCCCAGCTCGGCGAGCAATTGCCGCTCGATCTGCCGGATGCTGTATCCCAGCCGGGCGGCCAAGCCGGGCACGCCGTCGCGATCCACCACGCCGTCGGCGATCAGCCGCATCGCCCGGGCCACCAGATCGGCGCGTTCGTTCCATTGCGGGGATCCCGGGCTGGCGTCTGGCCGACAGCGTTTGCAGGCCCGGAACCCGGCTTGCTGCGCGGCCGCCGCACTCGGGTAGAAGCGCATGTTCTCGGCTCTGGGCGGCACCACCGGGCAGCTCGGCCGGCAGTAGATACCCGTGGTGATCACCCCGGTGAAAAACCAGCCATCGAAGCGCGCGTCCCTGGACCGCACCGCTCGCACACACCGCTCCACGTCCTCATGCACGCCCCCAGCATCACCCGCGACAGCCCCCACGGCTAGCCGGAATGCGACATCACCCCGGGAAACGTCATGGAGAGGATAGAGTTCGCGCTAAGAGGTCAGGCTGACCAGCTTTGGAGGCACGTGTGGGAACGGGCTCACCCGCAGGCGGGCGAGGTCCACTTCCGGACATCGATACGACGATTCCTCAACCAGCCCGGTTCTGGGACTACTTGTTAGGGGGAAAGGACAACTACCCGATCGACCGGGAGGTCGGCGAGCAGGTCTTGGCGATTTTCCCCGATCTGCTCGCCGCCGCGCGCGCCGACCGGGGTTTCCTGGTCCGGGTCGTCAAGTATCTCGTCAGGGACGCTGGCATCCGCCAGTTACTCGACATCGGCACGGGGCTGCCCACCGTCAACAACACCCACCAAGTCGCCCAGGCGACCGCGCCGGAATGCCGGATCGTCTACGTTGACAATGACCCGATGGTCCTGGTGCATGCCCGCGCCCTGCTCACCAGCGCGCCAGAAGGGGCGACAGACTACCTCCACGCCGACGTGCGTGAACCCGAGAAAATCCTTCACGATGCGGCCCAGACGCTGGACTTCACCCAGCCGGTCGCGCTGATGCTACTGGGCATCATGAACTACATCATCGACAGCACCGAGGCGCACGCCATTGTCACACGGCTCATGGGCGCCCTACCCCCGGGAAGTTACCTGGCACTGTCCCATCCCACCGCGGAAGTCCACGCCGAAACGATAGAGGAGTCTATCCGGTATTATAATTCCAGCGGCGCGGCACCGATCAGAACCCGCAGCGCTCCGGAGCTCATTCGTTTCTTCGACGGGCTGGAGCTGCTGGAGCCCGGCGTGGTCTCGTGTTCACGATGGCGCCCCGATCACAGCGACATCGGCAGCCGGATCGAGGTGACTCAGTACGGCGGGCTGGCCCGGAAGCCGTGAGGAACTCAGGTCTCCTTGAGAGTGCTGCTCAGGAACCTGATCGTCTCTGACGGGGACTTGGCCTGGACACACAGGCGATCCATCACCATCAGGTAATGCTGGACATCCTCGTTCTTGTCCAGGTACAGGGCGCTGGTCAGCTGCTCGAGATACACGAGGTCAGGCAGGTCTGGCTCGGAGAACCGCAGGATCGTGAACGGGCCGCCGACGGCCGCGTGCGCCCCCGAATAAAACGGGATCACTTGCAGGGTGACGTTGGGAAGCTCAGCCATGTCGATCAGATGCTGGATTTGCTCCCGCATCGCGGCGCGCCCATCAAGACGCCACAGCGACGCCTCGTCGATCACTCCCCACAAATTGGGAGCGCCGGGCTGGATCAGAACCTTCTGGCGTCTCATCCGTAACGCGACCCTGCGGTCGATATCGGCGTCGCACACATCCGGATTGCCGAGCCGGATGACCGCGCGGGCGCCTTCCTCGGTCTGCAGCAGACCGGGTAAGAGCTGGGGCTCATACGTGCGGATAACCGAACTGGCCTGCTCCAGGCCGAGATACATCTCGAACCAGCTCGGCAGGATGTCGCTATAGTGATGCCACCAGCCAGGCACATTCGCCCGCCGCGCCAGCGCCAGGAATGCTCCTCGCTCCTGTTCGTCGGTAATGCCGTACAAGGTGAGCAAGTCCGCCACGTCGCGCTCCTTGAACCCGACTCGTCCGAGCTCCATGCGACTGATCTTGGCATGGGACGCGCGAATCGCGTGCCCCGCCGCACCGGCACTGATTCCGTTCGCTTCACGGAGCTGGCGTAGCTGATTGCCTAATACGATGCGCAGCGCGGTCGGCCCCTGCGGTCGTACCTGAGCGTGACCGGCAGCCGGATCGTGACCCGGCCGAGCCGCCCTCACCATTCCTCCTCTGGAGTGAAGCACTCACGGTTGGTCTCAGCATAGTCCCGGCGAAGACCATCTGGAACCCCGCCCCGCCCACCTCTACCTCCGGCTGGGTGATCACTGAGCCGTCGCGCGGAGGGCGTCATCCCGCACGGCGCGGACGAACGCGGCCATCACGGCACGAGGGTAAATCTGGACGCAGCCACCCGGGTCCCGGGAGTTCCGCACAGCGACCTGGCCGGCCGTCATCTCCGCCCACTCCACACAGTTGCCATGGGGGTTGCTGAAACTGCTCTTCCGCCATGTCACACCCCAGTCCGGCATACCGTCCGTCACCTGCGGCATCTCGCCACCTTTCTCAGCACTGAGGGCTCTCCGGCCCGCCCGAGGGAGCGGGCAAAACCTCCGAAACGGATCCGGACATGATATGCGATTGCATCTGTACTTGCATTGGTACACGACGTTTGC
>DASTBN010000272.1:0-2248 GCA_035712045.1 Pseudonocardiaceae bacterium | reverse complement strand
CCAGGTCAGCGTCGCGAAGACGCACGTATACGTCGCTTTGCAAGCAGGGGGTCGGGGGTTCGAGTCCCCCTAGCTCCACCTGGGGAAACGACCCATCCCGGACCTTGAAACCGGCGCTTGACCACCAAGGTTGACCACAGTAGCGGCTCATTCTGCACCTCCGAGGAGCTTGTTGAGCCTCGTCAGGGCCTCGCGGCGGGCTGCTTCGTCCACGTGGGTGTAGATCTGCTGGGTAGTCGAGATGTGCGCGTGCCCGAGGATGATCTGTGTATTGCGTGCGGGCACCCCGAGGTCTTTGAGCAGTGACGCAGTGGTGTGCCGGATCGCATGAACGCGGATCTTCCGGATGCCGTGGCTGTCACGGATGCGAACGAACGAGCGCACGAGGTTGCGCGGCTCGATCGGCCTGCCGGTCCGGGTGGTGAATACCAGGCCGGTGTCGGCCCAGGTGGAGCCGAGCCTGCTGGTGCAAATCTTCGAGCACGGCGGCCAGGGCTCCGGAGGTCCAACGATCCTCTGGCCACAAGCCGCCGGATGGCCGCGTTCACGGCCCACAGCTGCACCCTCCTACCTGCGGCAAGCTGGCCACCCGGGACCCAAATCACGCGGGCTCAACTGCCGGCCATTTGCCGGTCTGTTTCCTGGGAACCCACGGCGCGGACGAGGAGATTGAAGCAGTCGCTCGATGCCGGAATCGCCGCGATCCCGCGCAATTAGGGCTTCGGACCTGCCCGCCAGCCTGCTGGCGGGTCCGCGCCGCAGGAAGAGGCACGCCAGCAATCCTAGAGGCCGCCCGCGACTGGGGCGCGGGCGGCGAAACGAGGTGCAAGATGGACAGAATCGAAACGGCGCGCCGCAGCCTTGGCCAGCTGCAGCACAGGCTCCTGGTCCTGCTCGTCACCGGCGCCGCGGTGAGCGGGCTGACATTCTCAGCTCCCCCGGCAGCGTCCGCGGCAGCCGGGTCATCTGAACTCTTTGCAGGTGAGACCCTGCTCCCGGGGCAGTACCTGGTCAACGGCAACGCTAGATTGATCATGCAGAAGGACGGCAATCTCGTTCTCTACAACCACTACGGAAATGTCGGCGGGACCCAAAAGGTCTGCGGCAAGTCGAATACCACCGCCTACCCCGGGGCTCACGCATACATGAGCCCCGGGGGAAACAAGTCCTTCTCGGTCTACGACACTCACGGCACGGTGCGGTGGACCACCTCGCCCCACACCGACGGCTGGGGGTACGCCGTCTACGTCAGCGGCCAGTCAGGCAGTGCCGAGGTAGTGGATATCGGTAACACGCGGTCCTTCGTTTTCTGGCCCTGCTGAGCGCCTATCCGTGCAAGAGACGAAACCGGCAGCGCCAAGGATCTCGGGTGTCGCACACGACGGGAGCGTGGACGAGGAGTTCTCCGTCGCCTGGGCGAACTTCTACCGGCTGTTGTTGGCGAAGCGGTCGAACGCCATGAGGAGCCTTCGACCGGGCCGGAACAGCCGGGCGACATAGAGATCCGATTCAGAAAGAAGCCTCAGCACAATGTTTCTAAAGAAAGGCGAAACCAATGCGTAAGATTCGATTCACAGTTTCCGGCTTAGCTGCATTCGTCGTACTCATGGCCTTTCTTCCCAGCGCGTCGGCAGCGACCTCGGCGCGATCCAATTATTGCTCCCCTACACCTGGGCTCTGTGGCAGTGCCACGGCCCGTCTCTATGGGGCCACCAACAACCAGTACACCGGACAGACCTCAATAACCGATCTCAACCACTATTGCGGCATCACTTATACGCCGGACGAGGAAGGCTACGTACGCGTCTGGTGGGAAGACAACTACAGCGCCTACTTCGGTAAGGTCAAGGGCACCTGCATCACTTATCTTACGGCGAACTTCACAACCCCGGTTCGAAGTGGGCACTTCCCGGTGAAGTTCCGCTTCCTAGCCTGCGCCCCTCATGTCATCAATGGCGACTACAGCAACTGCCGGTTGGGCCCTATTAAATATCTTCCGTAGGACGTGGCCCGGCGCGCGGCGGATCCGTCGCCCGTGACCGCCGCCGCGATCCGTCAGGGAATGCTGACTGCACGTGCTTCCAGAACCGCCAATTGTGACGGCTAATGGACGCATCGGACCCTTGCTGCCTGGCCACGCATAACGAACAATCTGGGTCGGGTCATAGCCCGGAGACGGCAAAGGCGCCAACCGCGCGTATTCGGCGATCTGGCGCCTATCTGGGTCAGGATCAACCGCTCAGCCTGA
>DASTBN010000271.1:0-4519 GCA_035712045.1 Pseudonocardiaceae bacterium | reverse complement strand
GGAACCTGTCTACGGATCTAGGCATGACACCGCGCAATGAGCGCACGACACACCGGGCACGGGGACGCGACACACGGCCTTGTTATGGGAAGCGGGGGCGCTTGAGTCGGTTCAGGCTTTCTATCTTGTGCACCCGTTCGTCGTGCCCTATTTGGCGGAACAAGTCGGCCCGCGAGTCGAAGTGTCCGTAATCGTCAGCGAACTCAGATATGAATGGGGTGTGTTCCCACTCTGGATGCTCGGCCACTAACTTCATGTACTCGTGCTCTGCGTGGTCTTCGAAGTCCGCGTTGAGCAGGTAAGACCAGTCTGGTCGTAGCACGAACAGGAACCAAGATAACTGATAGTATCCCCACGCTAGCATCTGCGGTATCCAGAAGAATTTGATTCTTCCGTCTTCCAGTCTGGCGTTATCGATCATCTCCTGTATGATGAGAAGGTGCCACTGTTCGTTGTCTTGCTGGGCGCGCGACTCCGCCACCCGCTCATAGATACGCCGAGCCATCCCGGTCTTCTCGTGGATATGGGTGATGGCGACGTAGGCGACTTGCTCCCACGACTGGTAGGGTACCCGGGCGACTAGTTCAAGAACCTTGAATTTGCCCAAGGTGCGTTCCTGCCCGTATACCGTGTCGAGGGCGTTAAACAGTAAGCGGGCAGCCCGCCCGTACGGACGCCTCGGCGTATCGAGCGTTTCTTTCTGCGCGGCGAGCAGTTCATCGTGGTTCAGCTTGGGTGGGCCGGCCAGAATCGCCAAATGCTGTAGATGTTGCGGGTCTGACATTGTCGCCTCCCGTACCGCGTCATCGCATGCCCGCCGGGCGCGGATCCGCCCGATCACTACCTTCGCGGTAAGGTGTGCACACCACATCGCGGTGCTCGGCGATGTCGGCGAGCCGGCGCAGGGATTCGATGTTGCGGGGCCGCATCAGAGCGGCCTGAACACTTGTGGGCAGGTGTTGACCCGGACCCCGGTCGAAAATCTCCCCCATGGTTACGTGAGTTTGATTGTCCCCTACCGGCGTGAGGACAATACGTACCTTGGCGGCTCCGGTAGGCCACACTCGGGCATCGAGCTCAAGCATTCGCCCTGGTTCCACCGCAACGACGGTGGTGGCATCCCGTATGTTGAGCGGCCACGGACCCACGCAGTGGTGAATCCGCGTCCCGACCGCAGGCCAGCCCGGATCCACATCTCGCATATGGGTAGCACCCACCACCCACAGCGGGTACAGCCAGCCGTCGGCGAGGACCGTGAAGATCCGCTCAGCGCTGGTCGACACCGACTGGCTTACTTCGATCACTTCTGCTCCTCATCGCGCGTGCGGGGCTGAGACGTTGACGCGCTTGCGAGCTTGGGTTAACCGCTACGGCGTTGGCCTGAGCCTGGTGGCACGAAAGAAGACGCGCCGAGTCAACCTCGGGAAGCAGATCTTCCGGTCAACGCGTATTCCCGAATCGTTACCGGGCCTGCCGGGTCAACCCGGCGGCTGGGTTCTGGCGCTGGTAGGGCGAGGTTTCCGCGTGCTGTAGTGCGCAGGATCAGCGTCGACGGGTACTTCCGACCGCAAGGTGCATACGGCGCTGCGCTGCCTCATCAGCAGGAGATCGGTCTTGCTCTAGTGGAACGGCCTGCAGCAGCTCGTTGAAGCTTGAGCCTTATTCAAAACCCTTCTGAAATGAGGAAATCGGTTACTCTGAGAATAACCAGATATCTACTTGATCACGGCCCGGCGTGTCGTCAGGACAACGGTCTCTCCCGCTGATATCAAGAGGCTTCCAGACCCAAACTGATATCAGTGAGGAAAGACCGTTGCGATACTATCGTACTACAGGTTTGATGCAGTCGCAGATGCGGGAGCTTGTGCGACGCGTCCAAGGGAAGCTGACCACGCCCTGGCACAAGAAAGTCGGCCGGCTGAAATCGTGCGGACTGTATCGGGCGGTAGAGATCGCGTGCATGTATCTTCGCCATAACGGCACGCAAGAATTTTTGGGTGATCTACGCGATATTTCACAGCCTACGGTGTCGCGGATCGTGTCCATACTCGTACCGATCGTCAAATCAGTGCTGGAGGAATTCGTGCCCACCGCAGAGGAGGCCATCGAGATGGTCAACGGCAAGGTCTGCCTGGTGGATGGCACCATCACCCCCGCTGGTCCTACAAGGACCACCCCGAGCTGTGGAGCCGCAAGCACGGCACGACTGGATTCAATGCACAACTAACCGGGGGTGGATTTGGCCGGGCCGTCGTAGTAGATGGCGAGCTTGCGGGCGCAGGTTCCGCAGCTGGCCAGGCCTTGGAGCAGCGCGGCGCCCTCGCGGAGGGCGCCGGTGCCGGGCTGGTGCGCCCTCGGGCGGATGTTGGCGCCGATTCGGGCCTGGTTGGCCTGGTAGGTGTCCCAGTCGATGAATCCCCGGTGATGATCTGTGATGAGCACCTCCCACTCGTCTTGGGGCAGGGTATGGCGGCGCAGGCGCATCGTGCCGTCTTCGCCGGGGTGGCGCTGCTGGCGTGTTCTGCCGAAGGTGTACGCACCGGCGTAGCCGGGGTGAGTGAGCACGGTGTGCACGGCGTGGTAGGTCGGTTCCACCCAGGTGATCTCCTCGTGGCCGGTGACGTGCCCGTGTTTCTGCAGCGGCAGCCGCAGCCCCTGCTCACGCAGCCACAGCCACACATCCCGCACCGACCCGCGGAGGGCGAACCGCTCGAAGATCGCGGTGATCACACCGGTGATGGCCTCGTCGGGGTGCCAGCGGATCTCACCCTCGGCTTCGCCCCAGACCAGCCCGACCGGCAGGCCCCGGCGCAACTCGCCGCGGGCGGCCTTGTTCCGGATTCCCCCGTCGAGGCGGGCCCGCAAAATGTGCAGCTCAGCCTCGGACATGGTGCCCTTCATGCCCAGCAGCAGCCGGTCGTTGAACAAGGCCGGGTGATAGACGCCATCGGCGTCGGCGATGAGGGTGTCGGCCATCCCGGCCAGATCCAGCAGCCGGTACCAGTCGGTGTTGTTGCGGGCCAGCCGGGATACCTCCAGCGAGAGCACGATTCCCACCTGCCCCAGCCCGACCTGAGCGGCCAGCTCAGCGAACCCTGAGCGGCCGGTCGTGCTGGCCCCGCTGACACCGAGGTCGTCATCGATCACCCGGACCGCGCTGCGCGGCCAGCCCAGCCCGGCCGCCCGGGAGACTAAGTCGTACTGGCGGGCGGTGGATTCGATGTTGCGTTCCACCTGGGCCAGCGTGGACTGCCGGACATAGATCACGGCGGCGCGCCGCAGATGCGAGATGGTGATCTTGCGCTCAGTCATCCGCGGCCACCCCGATCCCGGCCGGGACGCTCGCTTTGGCGATCACGCGGGCGAGCAGCGGGATCGCTGCCGCGACCGCGTCGGCCGGCAGCTGCCCGGCCAGCGCCGCCGGTGGCCGCGGGCAGGGGTCTGGTATCAAACTGGGCTGGGCAGGCTGCACCGGAGTCCTCCTTGGACGGTGACTTCCGCGCAGCCTGTCCCTGCCCGGCGAGCTCCCGCCCGGCCAGCTCCCCCACCAGCGCGCACGCCCCCAGCAAGTCCATCAGCGAGCCCAGCGTCGCCGCCGCGGTGGCACCGTCCCCGGCCAGGTTGTCTTCCGCCTGGCCGGTCCAGGCCCGGGGGATCCACCTCTTGCTGCCATCCGGCAGCACCAGCAGCAACTCCAGCCGGCCATGCCGGCGCATCCGCCCCAGCACCCGCAGCGACCGCCCTTCCAGCGGATGACGCGGCCGTGTGATCACCACCGTGATCACCGGCACGCCCTCCCCGCCAGGTCCCCGGCGGCCCCATGGCGACCACCAGCGGCCAGCACGGCCCGGGCGACCAGAACGCCGTTGACCGCATCCAGGCCACTCACCGCCTCACCCAGATCCAGCGGCACGCCCCCGGCCAGGCTCGCGGCGATCCGCAACACCCCCGCCTCGCTACCCGAGCACCCCAACCGGCCCCCATCCAGCGCCCGCACCACCGCCCGCCACTTCACCCACGCCAGCATCCCCTCGCCAGCCGGGTCATCGGCGGTGTCCACGAACCGGCCCACGAAATCATCCCGGCATAACCACACCGCATGACCAACCAGCAGCTCAACCGCCGCCACCGCGCACAACAAACCCCGCGCATGCGCCCGCAGCGCCGCCGTCAACTCATCGAAACACGTAGTAAGTCGGGGATTCCTTCGATGAGATTTCGCATACGGCCGTGATGGACCGGCTGCGGAAGCGCATCGGGGACAAGCGGGTCCTGGCGCTGGTCAAGTCGTTTCTCAAGGCCGGGATCCTGTCCGAGGACGGGATCGATCGGGACACCATCACCGGTACGCCGCAGGGCGGAATTCTTTCGCCTCTGCTGGCTAATCTCGCCCTGACTCATCTGGATGATTATTACCAGGCCAGATGGGCTGTGCATCAGAATGCCACGAACCGGTCCCGTTACCGGCAGCGCGGAGGAGCCACGTATCGCATTGTGCGGTATGCGGACGACTTCGTGA
>DASTBN010000270.1:0-3210 GCA_035712045.1 Pseudonocardiaceae bacterium | reverse complement strand
GATCAGCTCGGAGATCGCCATGAAGACTTCCTCAGGCCGGGGAAGAAAGTCGATGGTCTCCAGGTCCTGCTTCTGGCCGGCGGACTCCACGCGCAGCGTGCCGTAACCCAGGATCTGACCGATCAACGGCCGCAGAAAGCTCATGTCGGTCACCTTGCCGATCGGCATCATGGAGTGCTTCGTGATGATGATGCCGCTGTTAATCATGAACCGCTTGTCGGTGACGATGACAAGCTCCATCCACCATTCCAGCATCTTCCAGGTGTAGCGGACCAGCGCCGCGACCTCGGCGTACCACAGCAGTGACTGCGGCAGCCACCGCAGGTCATCCTGCCCGGGGGCGGGCTCGCCGATCAGCGTGGACAACAGGACCGCGACGGCCAGCACCACCACGGTCTCCGCTAGCGGCCTGGCTAGCACCGCCCAGTGCTTCCGCACCCGGATCACCCGTCGTTCGACGGAAGAGTTGAGCAACACGTTCGAATGCCGACCTATCATGTCAGCGCCATATGGGGGGACGTCGCACTCACCGTGACCTACCTGTCTTGCCGCTGGGCAGAAGCGGACCCACCCCATTGTGACGCATGTCCGTCATCGATCAAGCGCACATTGTCCCCCATGCGGGTCGGCTCGCACGTCAGCGACACTCACTGGCCTACTAGTGTGACGCGGCGATGGCAGGCCTGCCCCAGCGGCGAATCCGATGCGTCGGGGCCGTGGTGTTCGACGAGGACGGCAGGCTGCTGCTCATCCGCAGGGCACAGGAACCCGGGCGCGGGCGCTGGTCTGTTCCCGGCGGCCGGGTCGAGCCTGGCGAAACCGATCACCAGGCGCTTATCCGCGAGGTCGCCGAGGAGACCGGACTGACCGTTGAGATCATCCGCCTGCTGGGACGCGTCCACCGGAACGCACCGGGCGACGCGGTGTTCGACATCGACGACTACCTATGCCGACCCGCCGGCGGCGCGCTAGCCGCCGGCGACGACGCCGAGCAGGCCCGCTGGTGCGACGCCAGTGCCCTGGCCAGCCTCCCCTTAGTCCCCGGCCTCCTGGACGCCCTCACCCACTGGCAAGCCCTCCCCCGCCCGCTGACCCCCCGCCCAGAGAACCCCGATATGTCTCCATATCGGGCTTCTGCGGCGGCTTCGGACCCCGATATGTCTCCATATCGGGGTCAGGAGGGGCACTCAGGCGGGGGCGGGGCCGGGGCCTAGGGCGAGTTTGGCTAGGAGGTCGCGGGCTTGCTCGGCGTGGCGGGGCTGGCAGAGGACGTCGTAGCGACCGGCGACGAGCTGGCTGGAGGAGGCGAAGTCGCGGCGGCCCCGGGTGGATGCGTAGCCGACGGCGGCGAAGACCGTGCCGAACACCGCGCCAGTGGCCAGGCCCACCAGGATCGGAATGATCTGGGAGCCAGCCTGCGAGGCGAACAAGCTAAGCAGTACCCCGACGAACAGGCCGAACCAGGCACCCGATGCCGCGCCCTGGCTGAGTACCCGGCCCCAGGTCAGCCGACGCAGCACCCGCTCGACCAGCATGAGGTCCACGCCCACGATCGTCACCTCGGCGACTGGGAACTGATTGTCCGCGAGGTGGTCCACCGCCCGCTGTGCCTCGGCATAGGTGGAGTACGAACCGATCGGCCAGCCAGTGGGTGGTGTGGGCAGGCTGGGTGCCGGGCCCTGCGCGTTGAATGGACTGGTCATAATGCATCACTTCCCTACGAGGTACCCGGACGCTCGCTCAAGCACGCGCAGCGTACTCCCGTAACAGCCCCTTACTAATGATCGTTTTTTGAATCTCGCTAGTACCCTCGCCGATGAGCAGGAACGGCGCCTCGCGCATCAGCCGCTCGATCTCATACTCCTTGGAGTAGCCATAGCCACCGTGGATGCGGAACGCGTCCTCGGTGACTTCCTTGCAGTATTCGCTGGCCAGCAGCTTCGCCATGCCGGTCTGGACGTCGTTGCGCTCCCCGGAGTCCTTGCACCGGGCGGCGCTGACCATCATCAGGTGCGCGGCCTCGACCTTGGTGGCCATCTCGGCCAGCTTGAACGCGATCGCCTGGTGGGCGGCGATCGGCTTGCCGAACGTCCGCCGCTGCTGGGCGTAGTCGACGGCGAGCTCGAAAGCCCGGATGGCGATGCCGCAGGCCCGGGCGGCGACGTTGACCCGCCCCACCTCCACGCCGTCCATCATCTGGGCGAATCCCTTGCCGGGAGCCGCGCCGAGGACCTGGCCGGCGCTGATGCGGTAACCGTCGAACACCAGCTCAGTGGTATCGACACCCTTGTACCCCATTTTGTCGATCTTGCCGGGGATGCTGAGCCCCGGAGCGACCTCGCCGAACCCGGCGGGCTTGTCCACCAGCAGCGTGGTGAGGTTGTGGTGCGCCTTCTCCGCGCCCTCCTCGGTCCTGACCAGGGTGGCCACCAGGGTCGATGTGGCACCGTTGGTCAGCCACATCTTCGCGCCGTCCACGATGTAATGATCGCCGTCGCGCCGGGCCCGGGTCTTGATCGCCGCGACATCGGAGCCCAGCTCGGGCTCGGACATCGAGAAGGCACCACGGACGCTACCCTGCGCCATGCGCGGCAGATAGCGCCGCTTCTGCTCTCCAGTGCCATGATGGCTGATCATGTGCGCGACGATGAAATGCGTGTTGATCACGCCCGACACGCTCATCCAGCCACGGGCGATCTGCTCCACGACCAGCGCATAGGTCAGCAGCGACTCGCCCAGACCGCCGTACTCCTCGGGAATGGTGAGCCCGAACAGGCCCATCTCCCGCATCCCCTCGACGATGTCGTGGGGGTAGGTGTCGGTGTGCTCCAGTTCCTGGGCGACCGGGATGATCTCCTTGTCCACGAACGTCTTGACGGTGGCCAGGATCTCCCGCTGGATCTCGGTGAGACCCTCGGTCTGAGCGAGCCGCGCCATGAGGACACACCTTTCATCACGTCACACTCCGCGCCACCTGCCAGTATGGCGGCTCGCCGGCCCTCATTGCGGTGAAAGCGGGTGTCACCTCAGCTCGTACGAGGGACAGGTGGAGGTGCATGGATCGATACGCACGGTGCGGTTGAGCTGGGCCGGCCCGGGCAGCAGCTCGCCGTTCGGGCCGATGTCGGGCCGATATCCGGTGAAGTAGCTGCCCGCCCCGACGGTCTCGATCGAGGCGGGGTCCGCGCTGTACCCGGCGACGAGTTCGCG
>DASTBN010000269.1:0-10855 GCA_035712045.1 Pseudonocardiaceae bacterium | reverse complement strand
TCATGCGCCGCCGCCGGGACCAGATGCACGAGATGGGCGTCCGGGTTCGGTGGGCGGGACGCCGCCCGCGGCTGTGGCGCAGCGTCATCCGGGAGCTGGAGGCCGCTGAGGAGCTG
Source organism: Pseudonocardiaceae bacterium (assembly GCA_035712045.1). Classification (GTDB taxonomy): domain Bacteria; phylum Actinomycetota; class Actinomycetes; order Mycobacteriales; family Pseudonocardiaceae. The sequence continues at coordinate 10,739 of DASTBN010000269.1, read as the reverse complement.
ACCGCTGGCAACACGGTGATGACTTTGACCATGTGCGTGAACTACGGCGGCCGCGCCGAGATCGCCGACGCGGCCCGCGAGCTGGCCCTCCGGGCGGCCCGGGGCGAGATCGACCCGGAGCGGATCGACGAGCGGATGCTGGCCCGCTATCTCGACGAACCGGACATGCCCGACGTTGATCTGTTCCTGCGCCCCTCGGGTGAGCAGCGCATCTCCAACTTCCTAATCTGGCAGGCCGCCTACGCGGAGCTGGTGTTCCAAGACATCCTGTTCCCCGACTTCGACCGCCGGGACCTCTGGCGGGCGTGTGAGGTCTACGCCGCCCGGGACCGCCGCTTCGGTGCCGCCGTGGACACCGTGCGGCCGATGCCCGCGGCTGACGGGAGGATCATCCGATGAACCAGGACAACGCGGCGAGCCTGCTCGCCGCCCGTGAGGTGCTCGAGGCCGCCCGCGCGGCGCTGGAGCGATTCCAGGACGTCACGGTGGACGACGACGGCTCGCTGACCTTCCAGCACTCCGGCGTCCCCTGCGCGGTGCAAGCGGTCGAGCTCGTCGAGGGCCTGGCGATGCTGAGCCTGACCTGCGTGGTCGCCTGGGACGTCCCCGATGACGGTGATCTCGCCGAGCGCGTCGCCACCCGTGCCGGCCAGGGCCTGTTCGGCACCCTGGGCCTGGTCCGCACCGACCGCGGCGCTGACCTGATGCTGCGCTACGCCTTCCCCTCCGCAGGCCTGGACAGCGTCCCCCTAGGCACCCTGCTCATGCTAGTCGTCTCCACCGCCTCCCAGCTCCGTACCGAACTGCTCACCCCCTGACCGGCAGTCGGGGCAGAGGCCGGAGATTTCTACAGTGTGGGTGATGTCCGTGAAGTCGTGGGCGGCGGCGATCTGCTCGGCCCAGGCTTCGACAGCGGGGCCCTCGACCTCGATGGTGCGGCCGCAGCGTCGGCACACCAGGTGGTGATGGTGGTGGGAGGAGCAGCGGCGGTAGACGGCTTCGCCGCTGGGGGCGCGGAGCACGTCGATCTCACCGGCCTCGGCTAGCGATTGGAGGGTGCGGTACACGGTGGTCAGGCCGATGCCTTCGCCGCTATGGCGCAACTTCTCGTGGATCTCCTGGGCGGACCGGAAACCCTCGGTGTCATCGAGCAGCCTCACCACCGCGGTTCGCTGGCGGGTGGAGCGCAGCCGGGGGGTGCTCATTCCTCCTCCACATGGGTGACGGCATCCAGCACGATGTGCGACAGGTGCTCGTCGACCAGCCGGTAGACGACCTCGCGGCCGTGCCGTTCACCGGTGACCACCCCGGCGGACTTGAGTACCCGCAGGTGCTGGCTGATCAGCGGCTGGGTGACGCCCAGCGCGTCGACCAGTTCGTGGACGCAGCGCTCGTGGTCCCGGAGCTGCAGCACGATAGCGATCCGTACCGGTGCCGAGAGGGCCCGGAGCAGCTCACTCGCTGCCTCCAGGGTGGTCCGGGGCCGGGTCGCCGCAGCGGCGGGGGCCGGCCGGCCAGGGGAGTGCTCGTCGTCGAGGGCCGGGTCTGGTAGTGCATCCGCAGTGATACCCGCCATGCCGTCTCCCTCGCTCGGAATGGATCTCACGTCATCGTAGGCACCGTCATTGTCCCATCGCCTCCAGAGGACACCCGTGATCTTGATCTGCCGCTTCGCGATCGACCCCGCCCAGGCCAGTGACTTCCTCACCCGGGCCCGCCCGGCGCTGGGCTTGCTGACAGCGCAGCGAGGCTGCGTGTCCGGGCAGCTCGGGCGTTCCCCGGACGATGTCACCCGGTGGGTGCTCGCCGTGCGCTTCGAGTCAGTGGTCGCCTACCGCCGCGCGCTGTCGGTGTTTGAGGTCCGGGAGCATGTGGTGCCGCTGCTGTCCGAGGCGCTCACCGGTGAGCCGGGGGGCTACGAGGTCCTCGCCGACGCGCACGGGGGAGTGGTGACCGACCACAGTAGCCTGCTGACTAGTGACGCCGAGGGAGGGCGCGGATCCGGCGATCGCTAATCTGAGCGTGCCTGATTACTCACCTTCGACTGAGCACCCTGGAGATCCCCAGTGCCCGCGGATCGCATCGAGACCGTCGTCAGCCTGTGTAAGCGCCGTGGCTTCGTGTTCCCCTGCGGGGAAATCTACGGCGGGACCCGCTCCGCCTGGGATTACGGCCCGCTCGGCGTGGAACTCAAGGAGAACATCAAGCGCCAGTGGTGGCGCGCGATGGTCACCGCCCGCGACGACGTCGTCGGCCTGGACTCCTCGGTGATCCTGCCCCGGCAGGTGTGGGTCGCGTCCGGTCACGTGCAGGCCTTTCACGACCCGCTGGTCGAATGCCAGAGCTGCCACAAGCGATACCGGGCCGACCAGCTCGCTGAGGAATACGCTGAGCGCACCGGCAAGGACGTGCTCGATGGCGACCTCTCCGACGTCCCCTGCCCGAACTGCGGTACCCGCGGCGAATACACCGAGCCCCGCGAGTTCAACATGATGCTCAAGACCTACCTCGGCCCGGTGGAGTCGGAGGAGGGCCTGTACTATCTGCGCCCGGAAACCGCGCAGGGCATCTTCATCAACTTCCAGAATGTGCTGATGTCCTCCCGCAAGAAGCCACCCTTCGGCATCGCGCAGATCGGCAAGAGCTTCCGCAACGAGATCACCCCGGGCAACTTCATCTTCCGCACCCGCGAGTTCGAGCAGATGGAGATGGAGTTCTTCGTCGAGCCGGGCAGCGACGAGCAATGGCACCAGTACTGGATCGATTACCGCACCGACTGGTACACCGGCCTGGGCATCAGCCGGGACAACCTGCGGCATTACGAGCACCCCAAGGAGAAGCTCTCGCACTACTCCAAGCGCACCGTGGACGTCGAATACCGGTTCGGTTTCTCCTCCGGCCAGCAGTGGGGCGAGCTGGAGGGCATCGCCAACCGCACCGATTTCGACCTCACCACGCACTCCAACCACTCCGGGGTCGACCTGTCCTACTACGACCAGGCCACCGACACCCGGTACCGGCCCTACGTGATCGAGCCTGCGGCCGGGGTCGGGCGCCCCATGATGGCCTTCCTGCTGGAGGCCTACGCCGAGGACGAGGCGCCCAACGCCAAGGGCGGCGTCGACCGCCGGGTCGTGCTGCGGCTGGACCGGCGGCTCGCCCCGGTGAAGGCCGCCGTGCTGCCGCTGTCCCGCAACCCCGATCTTTCCCCCAAAGCCCGGGACCTCGCTGCGGCGCTGCGGCAGCACTGGAACGTCGATTTTGACGACTCCGGTGCCATCGGCCGCCGGTACCGCCGCCAGGACGAGATCGGCACACCATTCTGCGTGACGGTGGACTTCGACTCGCTGACCGATCACGCGGTCACGGTGCGCGAGCGTGACGCCATGACCCAGGAACGGGTCGCGATGGACCAGGTCGAGTCCTACCTCGCGGCTCGCCTGGTCGGCTGCTGAGCTCGGCCTGTTCTGGAAACATGGTCGCCATGGACACGGTGACCACCGAAGAGACCCGTCAGCGTCGGCTAGCTGGTGACGCCCTGCGCCGCTGGGCGGCGGAGGGCCGGTCGGCGGGGGTGGTGCGAGTACTCCAGCGGCACGGTTTCGGCACGGTCGCCACCGGGCAGCTGCTGGCGGGCACCGCCGACGGGGACCGGGCGGGGACGGTGTTCGAAGGCACCATGGACACTGTCGCGCTGCCGTTGCTGGCCTCCGCCGTGACCGTGCCCGGCACCGCGAAAGGGCACGTCACCGAACCGGACGCGCTGGCAGCCGGGCTGGCCTGCAGCGGTGGTGCCCAGCTGCTGGGCCACCCGCTGCCCGCGTCGGCCGCCGCCGCGCTGGGTGCCGCGCTCGCCGACGGGGAGCCGTGCGCGCTGGCCTCCACAACCGACGGGCGGTCGGTGCTGGTCGCGGCCGGGTCCGGGCTGGCCCAGGTCGTCGGCACCCTGGGTGCCCCGGAGCTGGACGAGGTGGTGCTGGCCAGGCTGCGCGAGCTGGCCCTGATCGGCGCGACGGCCACCGAGCAGGGTGACGTCGAGGGAGTCCCGGTGCTGATCGACGTGTGGGTGCCGGTGACGACCATGCTCATCGTGGGTGGCGGGGCGATCGGTGCCGCGCTCTCGGCGCAATGCGCACTGCTGGGCTGGGCGGTGCGCACCGAAACCGAGCTGGAGCCCGCGATCGCCGCGGCGAAAGAGTTCACTGCGGTGGACGTGCTCGCGCTGCTCGATCATGGACCGGCCTTCGACGCTGTGCTGGTGGAGCTGCTGCGCTCGGGCCGCGGTTTCTGCGGGGCGCTCGGCTCCCGGCACACCCAGGAGGTCCGGCGCCGTCGGCTCAAGGCCGCCGGGATCACCGACGAGCAGCTGAGGAGGCTGCACGGGCCGGTGGGCCTGGACCTGGGAGCGGCCAGGCCAGCGGAAACGGCGGTCTCGGTGGTCGCGGAGGTCATCGCTGTGCGGCGGGGGCGTTCCGGCGGGCCGCTCGGCGCCGCGACGGGCCGCATCGGTGGGTAAAAGCTGGCTGATCCGGCTAGTGCTGGGCGCGGTCCTGATGGGCGTGCTGGTTGTCGGTGGCACCGCCTTACGGGTGTGGCAGGTGGCCCGGGTCGATGACCGGGACAAAGCCGACGTGGTGGTGGTCCTGGGCGCGGCCCAGTTCGACGGGACACCCTCACCGGTGCTGGGTTCCCGGCTGGACCACGCCGCGCGGCTGTGGCGCAACGGGGTCGCACCAGTGATCGTCACCGTCGGTGGCCGGCGGGTCGGCGATACCTACACCGAGGCCGAGGCCGGCCGAAACTACCTGATGTCCTACGGTGTCCCCGGCAACGCCGTGGTGCCCATCGGCGAGGGCCGTAACACCCTGGAAAGCCTGCGGGCGGTGGCGCGCCGGGCGGAGACCGCCGGCTGGCACACTGCGGTGATCGTCAGCGACCCCTGGCATTCGCTGCGGGCCCGCACGATGGCGGATGACCTGGGCCTCACCTCGTGGACCTCGCCCACCCACAGCGGCCCGATCGTGCAGACCCGCACCATCCAGGCCCGGTACATCGTGCGGGAGAGCGCCGCCCTGCTGTACTACCGGTTCACCCACGCGCCAGCCGGGTCGATCGGCACCGATCTCGGGTGAGCCAGGTGTGCCACCCCTACACCGAGCATGACCGGGCCCGGCTGGTGTCCGAGCCCGCCAAGCGCGCCACCTTGCCAGGATCGGCACCGGAACGCCGCAGTCCCTTCGCCCGGGACCGGGCCCGCGTGCTGCACTCCGCGGCGCTGCGCCGGCTCGCGGGCAAAACCCAGGTGGTCGGCCCGGGGGAGGGGGATGTGCCCAGAACCCGGCTGACCCACTCACTGGAAGTCGCCCAGATCGGCCGCGGGATCGCCGTCGAACTCGGCTGTGATCCGGACATCGTGGAAACCGCGGGGCTGGCGCACGACATTGGTCACCCTCCCTTCGGCCACAACGGTGAATGGGTCCTCAACGAACTCGCCGAGAGCTGCGGCGGGTTCGAAGGCAACGCGCAGACCCTGCGGATCCTGACCCGGCTGGAGCCCAAGCTGCTCGATGCGGTAACCGGGGTCAGCCGCGGGCTCAACCTCACCCGGGCATCCCTGGACGCCACCGTCAAATACCCCTGGCCGCGGGGGAACGGGACGATCAAATTCGGGTTCTACAGCGACGACGCCGCCGGGTTCGGCTGGCTGCGGGAATGCGCACCCGACCGGCGGCGATGCCTGGAGGCCCAGGTCATGGACTGGGCCGATGACGTGGCCTACTCGGTCCATGACGTGGAAGATGGGATCCTGGCCGGTCGCATCGCATTGCACACCCTGGCTGATCCGGTGGAGCGGGCCGCGCTGACCGAGCTGGCCGCGACCCGCTTCAGCACGCTGCCCAGCGCGGATCTGGACGCCGCCGCCGCAGGGCTGCTGGCGCTGCCAGTGGTCGAGGTCCTGCGCCGGTACGACGGCACACTGGCCGCGCAAGTCGCGCTAAAGGAACTCACCAGCGAGCTGGTAGGCCGCTTCGTCTCAGCGGTCGTGTCCGCCACCCTGATCCGGTTCGGGCCAGCGCCGCTGGGCCGTTACGGCGCGGATCTCGTGATCCCCCCTCAAGTGGCCGCGGAGGTGGCGCTGCTCAAAGCGATGGCACTGCGGTTCGTGATGAGCGATCCTCGGCGGCTCTCGATACAGGCCAGCCAGCGGGAACTGCTCGCTGAGCTGTGCGCGGCCCTGCTGCACCGGGCGCCGGAGCCGCTGGATCCGGCATTAGGCCTGGCCTGGCGGCAGGCCCGCGACGACGGCGCCCGGCTGCGGGCGATCATCGATCAGGTGGCCTCCCTCACCGACGCCCAGGCCGTGCGCTGGCACGCGGCGCTGCACGACGCCAGGTCTCAGCGGGTCAGGGGCGCAGCGGACTCCAGCCGGCGGTAAACCAGGGGACCGAACAGCAGCCCGATGGTGGCCCATATCACCAGCTGGGTGCCCAGCGACGCGATCCGGAAATTCCACAGCACAGTCGCCGGGAACCCCTCGGGAACCTCGTTGATAGTCGGAAAAAGGAATTGTGTCACGGTAACGGCCGCGATGAATACCGCGCTAGCGAACAACGCGGCGTTCCAGGCACCCAGCCGTGCGCTCAGCCGCCGGCCGAGATAAGTCACGCTGATCGCCAGCGCCACCGACATCCCTGCCATCCCGAAATAGGTCGCGGTGCGCTCGCTGATAGTGTCGGGGTTTCCCACCGCAGGCGGGCTGGCGGGATATTTCAGGAATGGCACGACATAGACGATGAGGTAGCCGCCCAGCGCCAGGATCACCGCTGTCGCCCGCGCGGGCAACCCGCCCACCCGGCCATACGTGATCGCGAACGCCAGTGCCAGCACGCCACCGAACACCACGGCATAGGGCACGACCGCTGTGGTCAGCCCGATCGTGCTCTGCACCGTGCGGCTCACCAGCTCTGGCTCCGGGGCCTCACCCCGCGCGGCCCGCAGCGCCGATTCGAAATCGATCGCCCGATCGACTGGGGGCTCCCCGAAAATGAGAGCGAATACCACCGCCAGCAGCCCGGCGACCAACCCGGAAAACATGCCCCGGATCAGCAGGAACCTTATCATTACCGGCCCCCGATCAATGGCCGTCCAGCCCATCAATGACAAGGGAAGCCAAGCAGGTGCCGACCGTCGTGCACGAACTCGTGCACATAGTGACCCGAGATGAGGGACGTCGCGCCCTGCTCGGCGCCCACGAAGTACAGCACGATCAAGCCCAATACACCCATGAAAATCGCCCAAGGCAGGATCTCACGGAGTGGAATCCGGATGGGGATCGGTGCGGGAACGGAGACGACACTCATGACGGTACCCCTCTGGGCTAACGCGACCCACTAGACGGTAATGACGACGGCGGAGTGTCTGACTCACGAAACCCGCGCGCAGGCGTCGTTCACAGTGGCGCGACCGTGCCGGGATTACACCGGCTTACCCCACCCCGTCGATCGCATGACGGTAAGCACGAACTCACCAGCGCGTCAATCGGCCGGACCGGTGTGATCAGCCGGGACGCAGCCGTCCGAGCAGCTCAGCCGGTACCACACGGACCTTGAACGGCTGGCGAGCCTCGAAGGCGGCCTCGCCGGAAACCCGGGCGATTTCCTGATACTCCCCGGCGGGGTCGAGTTCGAGGACAAGCAGGTCGGGTACGTCCGGATCGAGCACCCAGTAGCTGGGTGTGCCCAGCCGCTGGTAATGAGCGCGCTTGAGGTTGAGGTCGATCAGCCGCCCGCTGGGCGACAGCACTTCGACGGCCAGGACGGGCGCCGTGGGCAGGTTCTTCTCCGTGAGCTCGTCGAACCGGGCGACCAGGACGTCGGGCTGCACCTCGTTGGAGTTATCGGTCCGCACAGCGAATGGCGCCGCGAGGACGTACAGCTCCCCGGGGCAGGCGTCATCGAGCAGCCGATACAGCCGCAGAGCGACGGTCTGGTGCCGCAGCCCGGCTGCCGGGCTCACCAGGAGCTCCCCGTCGATGAGCTCGTAGCGGCGGCCGTCATCGGGCATCCCTTCCAGGTCATGGACCGTGAAGGGTGTGCTGGCGCTGACGCTCATAGTGGTCATGGTTCCCCCTCGGGTCTGGTCTGCCAAACAGTGCCACGAGGCACCGACAGTCTCGGGTGCCTTCTACAATCAGCGGCCGTGGCTGGACGGATCCGGGACGCTGACATCGTGGCGGTCCGCGAGCGCAACCGGCTCGATGAGGTGGTCGGCGAGTACGTGGCGCTGCGCCGGGCTGGTGCCGATTCGCTCAAGGGGCTCTGCCCGTTCCATGACGAGAAGTCCCCGTCGTTTCACGTCCGCCCAGTTCATGGCAGCTACCACTGCTTCGGCTGCGGTCAGGGCGGCAATGTCGTCGACTTCGTGATGAACATCGAGCATCTCGGATTCGTCGAAGCCATCGAGCGGCTGGCCGACCGCGCCGGGATCAAGCTGACCTACACCGGCGGCGGCTCCTCGGTGCAACGCGATCGCGGCACCCGATCCCGGCTGGTGGAGGCGAACAAGCTGGCGCAGCAGTTCTACGCGGAGCAGCTGAGCTCCGCCGAGGCGCGGCCCGCCCGGGAATTCCTCGCCCAGCGCGGCTTCACCCAGGAAGCGGCGGGCACCTTCGGCTGCGGATTCGCCCCCTCCGGCTGGGACCAGCTCACCAAGTATCTGCTCAGCCGCGGGTTCTCCATCGAGGAACTCATCAAGGCCGGGGTGTCCCGGGAGGGCCAGCGGGGACCGATCGACCGGTTCCACCGCCGGCTGCTGTGGCCGATCCGGGACCTCGGCGGCGACGTGGTCGGCTTCGGCGCCCGGCGGATCTTCGACGACGATCGTATCGACGCGAAATACCTCAACACGGCTGAGACGCCGCTGTACCGCAAGTCGCAGGTGCTCTTCGGCCTGGACCTGGCGAAGCGGGAGATCGCCCGGCGCCGCCAGGTCGTCGTGGTCGAGGGCTATACCGATGTGATGGCGATGCACGTCGCTGGAGTGCCCACCGCGCTGGCGTCCTGCGGGACAGCCTTCGGCGCGGAGCACATCACGGTGCTGCGCCGGCTGCTCATGGACGATTTCTCCTTCCACGGCGAAGTGATCTTCATCTTCGACGGTGACGCGGCGGGGCAGAAGGCCGCGCTCAAGGCGTTCGACGACGAGCAGCGCTTCGCCGCGCAGACCTTCGTCGCGATCGCGCCGGACGGGATGGATCCCTGTGAGCTGCGTCAGGCCAAAGGCGACGCCGCGCTGCGCGATCTCGTGGCCCGCCGGGCGCCGTTGTTCACCTTCGCGGTGCGGACCCTGCTCAAAGAGCACGATCTGGACACCGCCGAGGGCCGGGTGGACGCGCTGCGGCGCACCGTCCCGCTGGTCGCCCGGATCAAGGACGTTTCCCTGCGCGATGAGTACGCCCGCCAGCTCGCTGGCTGGGTCGGTTGGGAGGACGTCGCCACAGTGCGCCGCCGGGTCCGGGAAACCGCTGGTGAGGCCCCGCAGCGGCGTAGCGGGCGCAACCAGCGGGCTTCTCCCGCCGCTAACGGCCTAGAACTCCCCGCCCGGGACGATATGCGGCTGCAGGCGCAACGCGAGGCGCTGAAAGCGGTGCTGCAGGAGCCCGCGCTGACCGGGCCGGTGTATGACACCCTGCCCGCCGAGGCGTTCACCCACCCGGTTTACGCACAGGTGCACGCGGCCGTGCTGGCCGCTGGCGGAACCGCCGCGGGGCTGTCCGGCTCGGAGTGGATCGAGGCTGTCGCCGCGCAGTGCCCCGCGCGATCCCTGGTCACCGAGCTCGCCGTGGAGACGCTGCGCGCCAGGGGCAGCGCTGAGGATGACGCCCGCTACATCGGGAGCCTGCTGGCCCATCTGCAGGCCACCGTGGTGGGCCGGCAGGTCGCCGAGATCAAGTCACGGCTACAGCGGATCTCACCGCAGGAGGACGCGGAGACCTACCATCACCTTTTCGGTGACTTGGTGGCCCTGGAGCAGTACTACCGGGCGCTTCGTGAACGGGCCATGGGCGCGCAGGGGTGAGCGTCTGGGGGCGGCTGCTGCGGGGTGTCTCGGCTGAGCCACCCCCCGGATTCGCTGGCCGCATGGATCCCGATGAGCGGATCGTCACGACGGGGGAGCTGGCGGATAGTGGTCACCTAGTGCTCACCCAGCTGGGGTTATGGGTTCCGGAAGGCACCGAGGGCCGCCGCGTCGGGTGGCACCTGGTGAGCAAGGCGGTGTGGGATCACAGCGCGCTGGTGATCACTGAAGCGGTCAGCGCGGGCCGGGTGGGAGCGGCCGTGCTGTTGTCGGACCTGCCGCCACGCGGATTCGTCCTGGCCGCGCCCGGCAAGGTCCCGGAGGTCGTGCGCCAGCGCGTGACCGGCTCGATCCGCTCCAGCCAGCGGTGCGAGCTCCCCGGCGGCGGGGCGTGGTTCGTGCAGCGCCGCGTGCCTGGCCAGGATGGCCTGATGCTCCAGGTGAGAGCCGACCCCGGCACCGCTCCCCGCGCCCTGGAGTCGAAGATCAGCGAAGTCCTCGCCTGCCTGTCCCGTCTGGCCCCGCCAATCTGAGCCGATCTACGGGTTGTCCGGGATGGCCCGATCGGGCTAGTTTGCGATTGCAGGGGAGGAGGCTGGGGCGGCGGTGTGGGACCCGGAAACTTACCTCGCGTTCGGTGACCACCGGGCTCGCCCGTTCCA
>DASTBN010000268.1:0-10186 GCA_035712045.1 Pseudonocardiaceae bacterium | reverse complement strand
GGTGGCGAAGGTGGGGGTGCGCGCCGGGTCTCCGGTGATCATGTGCAGTAGCTTCATCCCGACGGAGTCGGCGAAGCTCGTCGCGAAATGGTCGGTGTTGCTGGTGAGCGGATTGATCGCGGTGAGCCGGGAGACGGCGTGTTCGAAGGTGCGGGTGATGGTGGCGTCTCGGGCGGGGTTGCCGTCGAGGTAGAAGTTCGGGGCCGAGTCGGAATGCACCTGGAACGGTGTGGTGATGTTCTGCTGGGTAGCCAGCAGACCACGTACGTTGGCGTTGATCTCGCCGATCTGGCTGTATGTGCACGGTGTGTGGACGCCGTCGCAGCCGGCCGGGCTCGGAGCTCCACCGACGAAATGATCGTTCTCATCCGCGGTCACCACGAACAGTGTGTTGCTGGAGTTGATGCCGTCGCGGGAGAGCCGGTCGAAGAAGGCCCCGAAGGCACTGTCGTAGTCCTTGAGCGCTTGGACGTATCCGGCCTCGCCGGGTCCGTAGGCGCCTCCGGTCGGGTGCCGGTCGTGGGCGTCAGAGATGTAGCCGAACGTGACCGGAATACCGGCCTCCTGCATGGCTGCCACATAACCCAGCGTGTTAGCCGCCGACATGCCGTCGAAGCCGGGGAATCCCGGCCGCCCTTGCGAATCGGTGATGGTGGTGGTGCCATCGACGGTCTTGACCGGCCCCGCCGGTGAGATGACCGGGTTGACATACTGGGCACCGAACAGGCCCTGGTAGCCGGTGTAGCCACCGGGCTCGTCCGGCAGCAGGTCCGGTTTGGCGTTGGGCCCCGCGCAGCGGGACGAGTCCTGCGCGCAGTGCACGCCGATACCGACGAAATCCGTCGTAGCCAGGTTTGAGTCGGCGCTAGCCTCGGCGGCCTCGGGCGAGTTGGCGCCAAACACCTTGGGCACGTCTGGCCCGACGTTTTCCAGGATCGTGTTGGCAGCCGCCACCGAACCGACATCGCAGCCAGCCCGGGTGAAGGGCACCCAGGGCGCGGGTGCGATCTTGCCCTGCGGGGTCACCATAGTCGGTGCCGCGTCACTGGGGGTCACGGTGCTCGGATCGAACACCCCATCGGTCCAGTATGCGAAGGTGACCCCAGGATTGCTGGTACCCGAGGGGTTGAAGTAACGGTAGGAGTTGGAGATCGGCTGGCCCATGTGATCGCCGTACAGTCCAGTGAGCTGAGACAGGATGTCGGTGCCGGTGTGCGCGATCAGCGGGGTGTGGTGATTGGTATCCAGCGTACCGTTGCTGGTGAGGAAGTTGAGCAGGTGCGGCATCTGCTCCAGATCCGAGGGCACATTCGGGTTATCCCGGCTGAAATGCACATTGTCGAAGGTCAGATAGACCACATGCCGCACCCCATTACCACTGGGACTCAAAGCGCAACTCATTTGACTGTCGGCACTCGCGCTCGACTGCGCTGCGACCGGCAACCCAACCATCACTAATCCCAAGGCAAGGCCCGCCGATACCAGCAACCGCCTCGTGGTCATTCCAGCCATTAGCTCACTCCCACGGACACCTCGGGCTAGACACCCGAACTCTGCTCACAGACCGACCCCGGCTCAGCGCCAGGGTCACGCGCCCTAACCTTCCGACACGAGACTCCATTGACGCAATCACCGACCCTCGATTTCGCACATCATTCGTCCCCAGGCTCCGCAGGGGTTACACCCTGATGAGCTGACGGAATCGTTGTTCATCTTGTTACCGCTATCCCATCAGCTGAGTACGTCTTGACTAAGCGGGGAGACCAACACTGCCATCCAAACCCGACGTCGATCTCTAGGCGACCATCGTGGGGGCGGCAGCGGGAAGGCCCGCCAAGCGCCCATGACGCGAGGCGCTCCACCCGCCCTGTCGCCGAGCGCTCCTCGGCAATGAATTCAGCGGACGGTGTGGCCTGGGCCCTCGCTCAGTACTGGTACTCAATTCATGATCATTCCAGCTGGACTCCATATGGACTCGATCGGAGCGGGATCGACTACCGGATCGGCCCAGGCCGAGGCCGCGGTAACGGCCATGAGGATGCCGGTGGTCGCGATGAGTGACCACGATGCGAGCCTACAACGCACTGAGACCTCCACGGGGAGTGACTGAATGGGTCTTGTGAATGGTCGCTCTGCCCGTATTGCTCTTCAATATCCCTGATACGAATTCGGTCGCTCGCCGTCCGTCGCTCACCGGCTTGTTTCCCCTCCGTCGTCCCCTGACAGCCTGAACTCCCACGCTCAGCGGCATTAGGCTATGTTGCCGAATCCGCCTTTACTGGCCCTCAGTTTCGGGCTGGTCGCATTGCCCGGCCGAGGCCCTTGATGACCCGTTCCGGCGCCGCGATAAGCACGACCGACACGATGACAAGTGCTGAGCCGAGAAAGGTGGCCCACGTCAGGGATTCCCGGAGCACCAGCCATCCCAGCAGCAACGCTACGGCAGGGTTGACGTAGGCATAGGTCGTTGCCAGCCACGCTGGCACGTTTGCCAGCAACCAGACTAGCGACGCGTAGGCCAGCATCGAACCGAAACCGATCAAATACAACAGGCCTAGGAGGGACTTTGCCGACCACTGGTTCGGAGCGAAGGGCTCTCCCACCATCAGCGCGGCCCCGGTAAGTAACACCCCGGCCACGAGCATTTGCACGCTCGCAGTGACAAGCAGGTCGCCAGGGTGGGGCAGACGGGGCGTGTAGAATGCTCCGGCAGCCTCGGCGAGGGCGGCAGCGATCAGCAGGAGCAGGCCGATCAGTGCGATCGGTCCTGCGGTGCCCGAAGGAAGCATGAGGACCGCGACGCCGATAAAGCCGATGAACAGTCCGGCCTTGGCGATGCCAGGCACTGTCTCCCGGTGCAATGTGCGCAGCACGACGACCCAAAGCGGCACCGATGCGATGACGACTGCGGCAACACCGGATGGCACGCTGCGCTGCGCGACACCCAGGAACCCGTATGCGATGCCGAGGAGCAGGGTGCCGGTGACGGCCGCACCGGTGAACTCGGCACGGCCGATCCGGGGTAACGCCTGGCGCCGTACCGCGCACCATCCAAGTAGCACTGTTCCGGCGACGAGGAATCGGATACCCATCCCGTAGAGCGGTGGGATGGTGCGTACCATGAGGCTGATGGCTAGGTATGTCGCGCCCCACACGAAATAGAGCGCTGACAGGTTCGCCGCCACCCGCAGGTTCATGACCTTTGCGGATACCTAGTGTTGCCCGGGATCATCGCGAGGACACCGCCTTTGTGATGCCAGCGACCGTGGAGGTCTGGAACAGGACGGGCAGCTCCACGTTGACGTCGAATGCTCTGCGTAACTTGTTGACCAGCCGCGTGGCCTGTAGCGAGTTGCCGCCGAGGTCGAAGAAGTCATCGTCGGGACCGACGTCGCGCCGCCCGAGCACCTCGCTGAAGATCTTGGCCACCACAGCCTCGTCGCCGGTGACCTCCGTTTCGGACGGGCCCGGCCCAGCGACTTGCGGGGCAGGCAGGCTCGCCCGGTCGACCTTGCCGGTGGGGCCGAGCGGCACCTCGGCGAGCTCGATCAGGTGGGCAGGTACGAGGTGCGAGGGCACCCTGGCCGCGAGGTCATGGCGCAGTGCGCCCAAGTCGCAGCCACCTTCCTCTGGCACGACATAGCCGACAAGGACGGTGTCCGCAGTGTCATTGCCCTGGTCGACGGTGCGGGAGACGGCCTGCTTGACACCGGGCAAGGCCTCCAGCGCGGCTTCTACCTCACCGAGCTCGACCCGATACCCGCGGATCTTGACCTGGTCATCGGCGCGGCCGATGAACTCCAGGGCGCCATCAGGTCGTTCGCGGACCATGTCACCGGTCCGGTACATGCGCTCATCGCCCCCGGCGAATGGATCGGGCGGGAAGCGCTCGGCAGTTAGTTCCGGTCGCCCGAGGTAGCCATGCGCCAGGCCCGCGCCGGCGACGAACAGCTCGCCGGCAGTACCGGGCTTGACCGGATGGAAATCCTCGCCTAGCACGTACAGCCGGGTATTCGCGATTGCTCTGCCGATCGGCACTGGGCCTGTCTGACCGGGCTCGCAGTCCCAGTAGGTCGCGTCGATCGAATACTCCGTCGGTCCGTAGAGATTGTGTAGCCGGGCTTTCGCCTCAGCGAGAAACGCATCTCGCAGCTCCGGTGAGAGCCGCTCACCACCGCAGTGCACGTCGCGCAGGGATGGGCAGGAGCGTAATCCGGGATCCTGCTCCAGCAACGCGCGCAACAGGGACGGCACCAGGGCTAGCGTCGTGATGTCCTCCTCGCCGATGAGCCGGACGAGGTATTCGGTGTCCTGGTGCCTGGCGGGATCGGCGATCACCACGCGGGCACCGGCCGCGAGCGGAACGAACACCTCCCATAGCGAGATGTCGAAACTCAGCGACGTGCGATGCAGCACCGCGTCGTCCGATCCCAGCGGGTAGGTGTCAAGTTCCCAGCGGATCCGGTTGGTGATGCCGCGGTGCGGGATGGGAACGCCCTTGGGTGTGCCGGTAGAACCGGAGGTGTAGATGACGTAGGCGAGGTCTTCAGGCCCGACATCGACCTGGGGCGGGGGCGCGTCGCCCTCCGCGCGGACCGACACGGTGGGCACCCCGTCCAAGAAGGCTGGCTTTTCGTCGCCGGTAATCACCACTGCCGGGCTGGCGTCGTGGACCATCCACCGCAACCGCTCGGCCGGGTACCCGGGGTCCAGCGGCAGATACGCCGCCCCCGCCTCCAATGCGGCGAGCATCGCCACCACGGCCTCGGCCGAGCGATTGAGCGCGACCCCCACGAGATCGCCCCCGCGGATGCCGCGCTCATGGAGTTCGGCGGCCAGGACACCGGAGGCATTGCCCAGCTCCCGATAGCTGATCTCGCGCCCCCCGGCCCGCACCGCCACGGTGTTCGGGCTCCGACGTACCTGCTCGGTGACGAGGTGGTGCAGGCAATGTGAGTTCATGTGTCTTCACCCTTCAGGTAGCGTCGGCCTGCTGGCGGTGTGCAGCAGCACCTGCCGGTAGAAGTGCTGCGCCGGGCTGGCCGTCGTCAGCCCGTGGGTGCCGTGCAGGTGCACGGCCAACGCCGTCGCCTCCCGTGCCAATACCGCGATGTGATGCCAGAGCCCGGCGACCCGGTGGCAGGATATGTTCTGGTCGCGACCGCGGGTCAGATCCATCGCCAGTGACCGCGCCGCAGCCAGCCGAGCGGACACCGCGGCCAGCGGAAATGCCACCGCCTGGTTGCTGCTGAGAACGGCGCCGAACTGCCGACGCTGCTGCACGCGGCGCACCGTGTGCTTGAACGCACCAGCCGCCAGGCCCAGCAGGTACCCGGATCGCCGCAGGGTGTCGTTCTCCAGCAGGGTATGCAGCCGATCGCCGTGGACGACGATGTCCTCCTGTGTGGACATTGTGGCCGCGTCAGCTCGCAGATCCACGCGAGCCTCCTGGGCAAGGTGCCGGGACGGCAGGCACTGCACCCCTGGCCGGTCGAGTTCAAGCCGGGCAAGCCGTCTTCGGCCAGCAGGATCAGCAATCAGCAGGAGCACCTCGGTAGCGCCGGCGGGCATCGGCACGAGTACACGACGGCACGTCAGCCGGTTCTCCGCCCACTCCTGGCTGCTGGGCTCAGCGAGACACACCGCAGCGCGCGGTGTCTTGGTGGCCAGCGCCTGCGAGGCGGTCATCATGGCCAGCGGTTCGCCGTCCGCGCCGTCAGCGCCGAGCTTCTCGGCGGCGAGCATCTGGTCGAGGAGCTCAGTCATCCTCACCATCTCCTTGCAAACCGAACTGGGTGGAGATGACGTAGAGCATCATTTCGGAGGTCCCGGCCGACAGCGTCAGCCCGGGCGCCTCGCGTAGCAGGGAGTTTGCGGTGCTGCCGGTGAGCACGCCCTGCGCACCAGCCACCTCTAGCGCGAGCTCAGCCAGGGGAGGTCCCAGTTCGCTGTTGAACCATTTGGACATGGCCGCTTCCGCGGGGTCCAGTTCACCGTCCTGGACCCGACGCACCATCTCCCAGGCGAGCGAACGGCCCGCGGCAACCGATGTGTCCAGTTCGGAGAGCCGGCCCCTGATCATCGGATCGTCTGCGCGACCGGTCCGCTCGGCCAAGGCGCGTACCTGATGCAGCCACGAGCGGACCTTGGCGTTGAAGTCAATGCCCACCCGTTCCATTGACAGCGCCTCGGTGACCACCAGCCATCCGCCGTCGACGAGGCCGATGACTTGGTCCTCGCTCACCATGACGTCATCAAACGTGACACGGTAGAACGGTTCGACGTTCATCGTGTCCACCCGCTGCACGTCGACCCCCGGGCCGTTCAAGTGCACCACAAACAAGGTGATCCCGATGAGGTTGTTGCCGTGCCGCGAGGTGCGCGCGGCGATCAGGCCATAGTCGGCCGCCGCTGTCTTGACGCTGTAAAGCTTTGTCCCGCTGATCAGCCAGTGGCCATCCCTCGCACGGGCCGTTGTTTCCAGCGCGGCCAGGTCCGATCCGGCGGCCGGTTCGCTGTAGAGCACAGCCATCAGCGCCTGACCACTAGCCAGTGCTGGCAGGTACCTATCGCACTGTGCCCCGGTGCCAGCCTGCAGCAAGTAGCTGCCCGCGTTGCGGATGGTGTTGACGTGCGCGCTGTCGGGGATGCCGTGCATGGCCAGTTCCTCGGTGAGAATGCTCCCGGTGAGCGCGTCTGCGCCGAGGCCGCCGTATCGGACCGGCCAGTGTGGCGCCAGCCAGCCCCGCCTGCCCAGCACCGTGTGGACGGGCCGCGGGTCGAGGTCGTCTTCGGCTGCCCGTGCGGCGGCGAGGGCCTCGGCCATCTCGTCGCTGGTGAGCAGGGCCCGTAGGTTGGCGCGGAACTCACGGTGCTCGTTGGTGAGATAGATGTCGACGACGTCGTGCTCAGGCATCGCTGACCTCCTCGAGGAGTTCGCTGATCCGGTGCACCGCAGGGCGGCGCAGCACGCCGTAGTGGTCGGCGGTCAACCGTTCGGCCGTTACTGGACCTTCGATCCACCGTGACCAGCCTTCGGTCGCGTTGTCGGCGGCAGTGAGCACCAGCGCGGGACCCCGAACCCTGCCTCTCGGCTCGTAGTCGGCGAACGCCTTGCTGTGCCAGCGAAACGTGTCCAGCCTCCGTTGCGCGTCCGCGGCGTCCAGCTCTGGGTCCTGCTGCCGCATCAGTTCCCACAGCTGTTCCGTACGCGCTGCGGCGGGTGCGGCGAGCACGCGCGCGGCCGCCTCCGGCTGTCCCGTCATCGTCGCGAAGTCCGCAGCGAATGCGACCACGGCGTCCTCGTCGTGGTCCGCGCTGCCGGGCACCGAGGCATCGATGAGCATGAGAGGCCCGAGGTCATGACCTTGCTCGCGCAGCTGGCGGGCCATCTCGAACGCGATCAGACCGCCGAGTGACCAGCCGCCGAGTACCGGTCGGTCCGCCGAGGGATCGATCTGCGCCGCGTAACGCCGTGCCAGCTCCTCCAGCACGGCGTTACCCGGCGGTGGTGCAGGACAGGCGAACGCCCAGCAGGACCACCGTCTACCGAGCGACCGCGCCAGCAGCAAATAGCAGAACACCGAACCACTCACCGGGTGGACCAGGTACACCGGACGGTCCCCTTGGTGAGGCACAAGGGGCACCAGGTCATCCCATCTGGTCATAGCACTTCGCCGATCCTCATATCAGCGGCTTCACGGCCTCTGCCAGGAGGTGGTAGCCGAGATGGCTGAACGGCGGCACGTCCGAAAGCGCTCGCTCCAAGCCCTGCACGACGGCGCGGAGGTCGGCCAGCACCTCCTCGGCCAGCCAGACGCTCACCGGGCTGTTACCTCTCAGGTGCGTCACCGTCATGCCCGCTCTGGCGAACAATGCGGCCAGTTCGTGCGGCGCGAAGCTGTACCACGGTGCCGTTTGGGCGGCGCCACTTGTGGTTTCCGTGAAGATCAGCTTCTTATCTTGGACATCGGTCACATCGACCGAGGCGAAGCGATCGCCCTTGAACAGCCGCTCAAACACCGAGTTTTTGACACACAGCAACATCCGCCCGCCCGGTTTCAGCACCCGGCTGGCTTCAATGAAGACGGCTTGGCGGTCGGCGAGTGGGATGTGCATCAGCGCCAGCATGCTGGTGACGGTGTCGAAGGTTGCGTCGGGAAACGGCAGCTCGGCCATATCGCCCTGGCGCATCTCAGCCTTGAGACCACGTTCCGCGAGCTTCTTTCTGGCCACGGTCAACATGCCGCTGGACAGGTCCAGGCCGGTAACCTCAGCGCCGGTCGCGGCGAGCGGTGCGGTGAACCGCCCGGTACCGCATCCCATGTCCAGGACGCGCTCACCGGGGGTGATCTTGCCAAGGAGAAAATCCATCTCGGTTTCGGTGAAGATTTCGTCGGACTGACCCGAGCCGGGGATTCTCCCGTCGTACTCGCCCGCGATGTCGTCGTAAACCGACTTGACGGTGGCTTTCTCCTGCCCAGGCAAGCGTTGCTGGGTGAAGCGCTCCTCGGCGGAGACGCGGGACTCAGTCATGAATGTGCCCTCCAATGTCGATCAGTGATAAGATTACGCGACGGGACTGGCGACCCCACATGAGCCTCAAGCCGTAACACCTGTCCGTTAAGGGGCCGCTGCCAGTGCCGTAACACGTTGGCCCGCGTCACCCCTCGGCGCCGCAGGCCTACACGCGACCATTCTGAGCAGCCCTCGATGGGTAAGTATTCTCTGTCACACCCCGCAAGAAGAACGAACTCGTGATCATTTTGAAATCCACCCGACAAACGACAGCAAGTCCGATCTTCGACTACCCCCAGCCTTCGATCCACAATCACACACACCCCGCAACCACCTGAATGGCGTAACGATGGAGCGACGCCGCCGCTTTGACAACATGCCTCACCAAAGCCAGCTCATGTTTACTATCGTGAAATTTAGAGCCCGTTCACCGTTGTGAAACCTAAAAGAAAGCTTAAGTTTGATGATATGGCAAGAGTGCCCGCAGGCGGCCAGACTGATACGGCCGTTTCTGCTCCCTTGTGGTGGCCATGCCCATGGATCCACCTACGACGATCTTCGTTGACGAGACGGTTGGGAGGAGCGCATGACAAGTCGCGTGATCGCCGTGGCGTTGGATTGCCGCGACGTGGAGGTCCTGAGCGCCTTCTGGTGCGCAGCGCTCGGCTCCACTGTCCTCGCGCGGTGGTGCGATGCCAAGGGGAAGGAGTACGTCGAGGTTGGACTCGGTGATGGCGTTCAGAATGCCGCGCTGCTTCTCCAGCCGGTTGATGAAAACAAGTCCGGAAAGAACCGGATGCACCTGGATCTCACCCCCACGAACACCACTCAAGCAGATGAGATCGCCCGGCTGGTTTCCCTAGGAGCGGCGGAGCTGGCCAGGGATCCGCATCAACCGTGGGTCGTCCTCGCTGACCCGGAAGGCAATGAGTTCTGTGTCCTTCCGCCGCGCGGAGTTCGGGAGTAACCGAACCCGAGCTGGCTCACCAGGAGATCTGGGCCTGGCTGCTGGCCCATCACGCGATCAGCGCTCTAAGCGCCCGAGCCAGGTCGTGCGGGCTGGGTTGATGCGTCGCCGCCCTGCGCCAGCACCCGCGCCCGGACTCAGGCGGCGCAACCCGATCTCACAACGAGGAGCGAGCGCGACAACCAGGCGACCGAGCCAGCACCGCCATTACCGGATGAGCTGGTGGGCGTGCGGAACGGCGACCGCGAGAATCTGACATTCTCAGCCGACGGGCGGTTCGAGAGCACCCGCAAGTACGCGGGCATCGCCGTGGTCCGGGGCAACCAGATAACCCACAGAGCAGGCCGACGGCGACTTACGCCGTCAATGACGACGGCACGTATCTCAGATTCGCGGATACCGACGGCAGACCCGTCACGGAGTACGTTCGCGTCGGCTGGCTCCCGTATCAGCCGCCACGCCGCAATCATCCCCGATGAACATCCGGCAGATTGTTTTGCGATTGAAAGCTAATCGGCAGCTGTCGCGGCGACATCGGCCGCCTCGTTGACAGCCATCTCAGATCCAGCTAAGATGATCAAGTCACGAGGTTGGGGATCGCCGTCGGGCCGCGGTAGAAGAAAATGGAAGTTTAGAGTGAGTAGCCATTTGCGACGAGGGGGTTGCCGATGTTTATGAGGGTCAACGCCTGGGAAAATCCTA
>DASTBN010000267.1:0-2271 GCA_035712045.1 Pseudonocardiaceae bacterium | reverse complement strand
CTGGCACACCGGCGCCACCGACGAGCTCCGGGTAACCCGGGCCCTCCACCCAGGAACAGCCAAGCGCAGCCCCTCCTCCGCCATCGAGCTCATCCGCCAGCACGGCCCGACCACCAGCGCCCAAGACCTAGCCGGCAAACTCAACGCCGCCGGGCTGACCACCGGCCACAGGCGCCCCTTCGACACCGCCGCCGTGCGGTGGATCCGCCACGCCTACCACATCCCCGCCCCAGCGCCCTACGCCACCGGCGAGATCAGCGTCGCTGACGCCGCCGGGCGACTCGGCACCAGCACCGGTGTCATCTACGACTGGATCAAAACAAACTCACCGCCCGCCGGGGAGTCGGCAACCGGCTCCGCATCCCCTGGACCGAGCACATCGCCACCGAGTGCCGACAGCGCATCAGCGAGTCCGGGCACCTCAACCCCGTGACCCGGCGCACCAAACCCCGCACCCGCACCTGACCCCACCACAAAATGTCGGTGCCCCCAGGCACCATGACACCCAACCACTCCACCAGCGCAAACACCACACCAACGCAAAGATCCCAACACACGATTGCAGGAGGGGCAGTATGAAACCACCGTCGCGATGGCCAGCGGCCGTGCCTGCCCTGGTTGTCTCGGTTTCGGGATCAGCACCTGCCGGGCAGGCCAGCAAGAATCCACTCCGACACGACTTTGCCTATCGCCCTGCGGGCGCGGTGGGGTCGTCGGCCGTTTGTAATTGTGAACGTAGTCCGCGAGCACTACACGCAGGTGCCGCTCACTGAAGATCAACATGCGGTCGGTGAGTTCGGCCCGCAGGGTGCATACGAATCTTTCGGCAAAGCAGTTCGCCCGTGGGCAACGAGGGGGGATCTTGACCGGACCTTGACCACCTGGATGCCCGCGTCGGCGAGAACAGCGTCGAATGATGCTGTGAACTGTCCGGCCCGGTCGCGGACGAGGAACTGGAACGGGGTGATGCGATCGCCAAGCTCCATCACCAGGTTGCGGATTTGTTGGGTGGTCCACCGGCCGTCGGGTTCTTGGTCGCGCCGAGTAGGTGCACGGACCTGCTGGGCACCTCCAGGGTTATCCCTGAAGGAGCGGGGCCGTGTCTAGCGGGTCGGGGGTTTTGGTCTTTGGGTGATGTTGTTTTCGCTGTTTTTGGTGGTTGTGCTGTGTGCGTGGATGTCTGCGGTGGTGGTGCGCGTTGTGAAGGGCAGGCTCCCGCCTGCCCGTAATGCTGCCCGGAGGGGCCGTAGGCTCGCAGGTCCAGGGTGCCGCGCAAGCGGCATCGCGTCAGCGACGCCGCAAGGCGCCCTTGAGCTGGGAGGGACGGCCCCGCAGGCTGCGCGGCACCACCGCTGACACCTGCGCACACAGCATCGGAGTGTCCGTGTGCGCCGGGGCTGCTGGGCGCATGTTGTTCAGGGTGGAGAAGAGGGGGTGAGGTGTGCTCCTGGGGTTGTCGTGGCGGGGCTGGGTGCGGTCGGCCGGGGTCAATCAAGAGAGGCGACTCGCCAGGGGCTGAGGGTCATGACCCGCACGACCCGCGTCCGGCCGCAGTCTGGCAGGGGATCATGCGCTGTGGCGGTTCAGGGCGCGGATGTGCCCGTCGCGCAGCCCGTAGAAGATGAGTTCGATGAGTTCCCGGGCGGCGGCGACCTTGCCGATGTTATTCCCCCGGCGCTGCCCGGCCTGGTCACGGACCCGGTCCAGGCGGCTGTGCTTATCGGTGCGCTGGATGGCTTCGACCGCGGCCTGGCGCACCAGCCGGCAGCCCCGTTTGGTAATCGGTCCGCGGCGCACCGTGGTGTCGGACTCGTGGTGTCTGGGGGTCAGCCCTGCCCAGCTGGCCAGCTGCGCGGCCCGGCGGAATCGGTTCACCTCGCCGATCTCGGCGACGAACACCGCGGCCAGGATCGGTCCTACCCCAGAGATGGCCTGGATCGCCGTGTAGCCCGGGTGTCCGCGCAGCCGGCCGCTGGCGAGGCTGGTGAATAACTCGATCTCGAAGTCGAGGGTCTCGATCAGGCGGCGGGTCGAGCTGACCCGGGCCCGGAATGCCGGTGCCAGCACCACCCGCTCCAGCAGGCCCTGCCCGCCAGCGCCGAACAGATCAGTCATCGGTACCTGCACCCCGCACGCCGCCAGCACCGCGTGTACCTGGCACGTCAGGTTCGAGCGCAGCGCCACCAGCTTGGCCCTGTGCCGCACCAACTCGCGCAGCTCGCGGGTGGCCGGTGGCGCGATCCACGCCTCAGGCAACCGGCCCATCCGCAG
>DASTBN010000266.1:0-6426 GCA_035712045.1 Pseudonocardiaceae bacterium | reverse complement strand
TTTTACCGCGCGCCGCATGTGCTGTCGGTAGTGGCCAAGCGGATCATCGCGACTTACTACGGGGTGTTCCCGGCACGCTCGTATTTCATCGGCTGCTCCAATGGAGGTCGCGAAGGACTGCTGTTGGCACAGCGTTATCCGGATGACTTCAACGGAATCATCGCCGGTGCTCCCGGCAACTACCTGGACCCGCTGCTGGGCGTCTACGAAACCTGGCTGGCCCGGGCGAACACCGGAGCGGACGGTGGGCCGGTCATCACCAGCGCCAAGCTGCCCGCCCTGCACCGCGCTGTTCTGGCTGAGTGTGACGGCCTCGACGGGCTGACCGATGGGCAGATCGACGATCCTCGCGCCTGCCGGTTCGACCCTGCGGCCCTGCGCTGCCCCACCGGGACCGACCAGCCCAGCTGCCTGACACCAGCCCAGGTTGATGCGGTGCGCAAGCTGTACGCCGGGCCAGCGGATGCGGCTGGACGCCGTCTCTATCCGGGGGGAGAGCTCCCCGGCTCCGAGCTCGCGTGGGACAAATGGTTGATCACTGATCCGGTGCGGGGCTCGACCGCCGCGATGTTCGCCAGCGGCTATCTGAGCCACATCGGCTATCCGATGGGGTCACCGCATTCCTCGCTGACTGGTTTCAGGTTCACGGTCAGCGATTTCGATCGTTTGACTCTCGAAGGCGTGAAGGGTAATGCCCTGAGCCTGGACCTCGGGAAGTTCCGGCAGGCCGGTGGCAAGCTCATCCTGTGGCACGGCTGGGCGGATCAGGCTATTCCCCCAACCGGGACGCTGGACTACTACCAGCGCTTGTGGCAGCATGCCGGTGGCTTGCCGCAAACGCAGCAGTGGGCCCGGCTGTTCATGGTGCCGACGATGTACCACTGTTCCAGTGGCGACCGGCTCGGTGAGTTCGGCCCGTTCCGCGAGTTGGTCACCTGGGTCGAGCGCGGTCCACCACCCGAAAAAGTTATCGCCAGCCAGCGTGATGACCAGGGTCATATTGTCCGGTCGCGGCCCGTGTTTCCCTATCCGGTGAACGCGCGGTATGGCGGGGCCGGGAGTATTGACGACGCGAAGAACTTCGTGCCCGCCCAGCCGCCGACCCCGCCACACGACATCATCAACTGGGCTGGCGCGGATCTGTACACCCGCACCGGGTGATGGCTCGATGAACGCGCCCTCGATTGAGGTCGATACTTCGGACGGTGACCGGTCCGAGCGGCGATCCCCCGTAGTCATAGCGGTAGCGATCGAGGAGCAAGCACAGCCCGGCGCTGGCCCCCACCTCGAACAAGGCCAGCGGCTGCGACAGGCAGGGCCGCCAGCAGCGGCAAGAAGGTGGCGCATCGGGCCACCTCATTGGTCTGGTCTCGCCGGGATTGCCCAGAACGGGTGAGGGGAAACGAAGAGCGGTCTGGGGATCAGAGGGAGAGAAGACCTACTGGAGGGTGTCCTCGGCCCAGGGGAGACCGGTGGTGGGATCGGCGACGCCGCCCCACAGGTCCACGATGCGGCGCCACGGTGGTAGGCACCAGCGCGGCACCTGCCTCACCGATCCGGTTTGGGCTGGCGGCCGTGCGGTTGGTGCCCGGGAAGTAGAGGATGCCACTCAGCTAAGAACGCCTGGGCGGTCCTTGATCATCGTTTGGGTGTCGAGAACGACAAAATTTGTCACTTTCGACACCCAAACGGTGATCATGAGCGGGCATTGGGAGCTATAAGAGCGTGAGTGCTGCGCGCTGGGCACCGCGACCATCACGTGCGGTCCTCGTACGCTGGCCGCTATGGCGAGACGTATGAGCGACGACGAGCGGCGCGCGTTCCTGCTCGGCGGCACCCGCACCGGCATCCTCGCGACGGTGCGCAAAGACGGCCGCCCCGCACGCGGCGCCAATCTGGTTCACCCTCGATGGTGAGGACGTGCTGTTTACCACTGGCACGGACTCGGTCAAGGCCGGAACCTTCGCCGCACCGGCCGGGCGCTGCTGGTGGTGGACGAGCCAACCCCGGCGCAACGCGGTGCCGGGCGAGCTGCTCGTCCGGCTGCGGCCGGACAAGATCGTCGCCATGGCCAGCGTCGCGGGCTGAGGCTCACCGGCGCCTGCGGAGGATGTGGCTGTGACCGGTGCAGAGATCACGCTGGTCTGGACGAAGCCCTGGTTGCGGATGGGGCACGGCCCGCTCCTTTCCTGTCGATATGATCGAGTAGCTGCCGCTGTGACCTCCTCATGAGTCGCGCGGGACGGCGCTGGCGGTACTACGCTGGGAACGATTCCGAGCGTCAGGGAGCGGTGGTGGAGTTGGCCAGGACGGACGCCCGATCCGGGGGAGCTGGCGGAGCCGGGCTATTCAACGTCGTCAGTGTCGTGATCCTCGTGGTTGGGGTGGTGGTGATCGGCATCGCGGCCGCCCTGCTCGCCCGCACGCTGGCGGCGGCGCAGAGCATCGATAAGAAAGCACAGACTATCGCGGCGAACGCCGGTAAGATCAACACCGCCACCGACCCGGTCATCGAGCTCAACCGGACCAGCCAGCTGGCATCCTCGATCTTGGCGAGTGCTAAGCCGCTGCAAGGCCTGCTCGACACGATCGACGCCACCGCCCGGGACATCGCGGGCATAGCGAACTCGATCAACAAGACCGCGGGAACGATCAACTCCACCGCCGGGACGATCAACGATACCGCTGGCCGGATCAAGGATTCCGCGGGCGGCATCAACAACGAAGTCGGGTCGATCGGCCGCACCACGCAGCGCATAGGTTCACCGCGCTAGAGGCACCGGATAACGCCCCTGAGACCGGTCTCGTTTGAGACTGCGTGCTTCAGCTGTGGTCCACGCGGCCAGGAGAACCCGTGCTGCTGGGCTTCGCGGTTTTCGCGGCTGCCTTCGCCCTGACGACGAGCAATCCCGTACACCACCTGTGGGCCCCGTATGCCGCGGTGAGCTACGCCATCGGCGCACTGGCCATGGTGGCGCACCGGGTCTGCCCCACCCTGGACCCCCTAGCCCGGCGCCAGAAGCTGGTGATCATGTTGCTGGTTCTCGGCACCACGGCGATACCGCTGGCGAGTCAGGTGATGCACGGCATCGCGAACCCGGAGATCGCGGTGCTGCGGGAGTCCGCGGATCGCTGGCTGAGAACCGGAACACCGTTCCCGGCCGAGGCTGAACTGCTCAGCCGGGGCAGGGACGTCAACGCGTATAACGTCTACCTGCCGTTGCTCACCGTGTTCGGCTTGCCCTCGGCCCTCTTCGGCCACTCACCGATCACAGATCCCCGGGTCTACCTCACGCTGGTCTCCTACACGATCTTCCTGTGTCTCAGCCGCCGGGCTACCTGGCCGGTGATGTTGTTCCTGACCAGCCCATGGGTCGCGCTGGATCTGGTCTGCGGGGCCACGGACATTCCCGTGCTGGGTTTCATCCTGCTCACTCTGGTGCTGGTCGGCCGGGGGCGGTTCGGATGGACCGGTGCCGCGATGGGGCTGGCCGCCGGGCTCAAGACCCTCGCCTGGCCCGCCCTGCCGATCACGCTGCTGCTCGCGTGGGCCCAGGGCCGCTGGCGAGGACTCGCCCAGTCCCTCGCCATGGCCGGCGCCGTGCTCGCGGTGGTACTCGGGCTGCCGGTGCTGGCTGACCCGGCGGCGTTCGTCGTCAACGCGATCAAGCTGCCACTGGGTCTGCTGCCGGTCAAACTCACCGCCCAGAGCCCCCTACCCGGCTATCTGCTCTCCCAGACTGGATCGCTGGGCAACGCCCTCGCGCTGGCCCTGCTCTGCGGTGCCGCGCTGGCCATCGGCGGATACGCCCTGCGCTGGCCACCCCGGGACGCCGTCACCGCAGCCCGGGTGATCGCCGCGGGGTTGCTGGCTTTGATGCTCCTCGCGCCGGCGACCCGCTTCGGCTACCTCGTCTACCCTCTGGGGTTGCTGCTGCTGCCAGTACTCACTGGCGCCATAGCGGACCCAAGCCCAAAGGCGCCGTATCAGTGGGCCCAGCCGTCAGCAGCAGGAGAACGCCTGCCGCAGCCGTTTCGGCTGGTACCCCGATCGAAGCGGAAATACCGGTTAGTTGTGCCAGGGGAACGCTAATCAGCGACGGCTAAACCGATTCTGACCAGCGGCGCCCCCGCTCAGGTGGCGGCCTGGAGAAGGCAGAGCACCGCCAACCCCGCGGCGCGCCGAGTATCAGCTGCGGGCCCGGTCGGGCAGCTGCGGTTTCAGCTGGGCGTTGGCTGGGTAATCGCCGCCCAAATCAGTCGTATCACGCTAGCGCGGGGGATCTGTGCCCCCTCACCCGGGATTGGGCCTTGACCACCAGGCCCAGGTGAGGGGGCACTTATCCGTCGCCGCAGGGTCGGTTACAGCGTCCGGGTCAGCCGATCCGCCAGCAGCCGGATGAAACGCCCCGGATCGCTCAGCTCACCACCCTCGGCGAGCAGCGCCATCCCGTACAGCAGCTGAGCTGTTTCCACTAGCCCGGGGTCGTCCTTGTGCTCGCCGTAGGCGCTCTGCAGCCCGCTGACCAGCGGGTGGGTGGGATTGAGCTCAAGGATGCGCTTGACTTTCGGCACTTCCTGGCCCATCGCACGGTACATCTTCTCCAGGGTCGGCGTGACGTCGTGCGCGTCCCCGACGATGCAGGCCGGTGAGGTGGTCAGCCGGGAGGACAGCCGCACCTCCTTCACGTCCTCGGCCAGCGTGGACGTCATCCAGGACAGCAACTCGGCGAAATCCTTCTGCCGGGCCTCGCGCTCCGGCTCGGCGGTTTTCTTCTCCTCGTCGGTGTCGAGATCGACCTGTCCCTTCGCGATCGACTGAAGCCGTTTGCCGCTGAACTCCCGCACCGAGTCGACCCAGATCTCGTCGACGGGGTCGGTGAGCAGCAGCACCTCGAATCCCTTGGCCTGGAACGCTTCCATGTGCGGCGAGCTTTCGATGACCGAGCGTGACTCGCCGGTCATGTAGTAGATGTGCTCTTGGCCCTCTTTCATCCGCTCCTGGTACTGGGCCAGGGTGGTGAGCCGCTCCGCGTCGTGGGTGGACGCGAACGAACATATCTCGAGGATCGTCTCGCGATTCTCGAAGTCGTTGATGAGTCCTTCTTTGACCGCCCGGCCGAACTCCGCCCAGAACGTCTGGTAGCCCTCGGGCTTGCCGGTCATCATGTCCTTGACTGTCGAGAACACCTTCTTGACCAGGCGCCGGCGCATCAGCTGGATCTGCCGGTCCTGCTGGAGGGTCTCCCGGGACACGCTCAGCGACAGGTCCTGGGCGTCCACCACGCCTTTGATAAAGCGCAGGTAGTCGGGCATGAGCGCGTCGCAGTCGTCCATGATGAACACGCGCTTGACGTAGAGCTGAACGCCGCGCTTGCGGTCCCGCATGAACAGGTCGAAAGGCGCGCGGCCAGGGATGAACAGCAGTGCCTGGTATTCGAATGTCCCTTCCGCCTTCATGCTGATGATTTCGAGCGGGTCGGTCCAGTCGTGACTGATGTGCTTGTAGAACTCCTTGTACTCGTCCTCTTTGACATCGCTGCGGGAACGCGCCCAGAGCGCCTTCATCGAGTTGATTGTCTCGGTTTCCGGCGCGGCGTCCTCGTCATCGCCCGTTCGCTCGGCCGCCATCTTGATGGGCCAGGAGATGAAATCGGAGTACCGCTTGACGATCTCCTTGATCTTCCAGCTGTCCGTGTAGTCGTAGAGGTGGTCTTCTTTGTCCTCTGGCTTGAGGTGCAACGTCACCGCGGTGCCCTGCGGCGCGTCCTCCACCGAGGCGATGGTGTACGTCCCCGCCCCGTCGGACTCCCAGCTGGTGGCATGCGCCTCCCCGGCGCGGCGGGTCAGCAAGCTGACCTTGTCAGCCACCATGAAGCTGGCATAGAAACCCACCCCGAACTGCCCGATGAGGTCCGAGGAGGCCGCCGCGTCTTTCGATTCCTTCACTCTCTGGAGGAACTCGGCCGTCCCGGACTTCGCGATGGTGCCGATGAGGTTGACCACCTCATCGCGGGACATGCCGATGCCGTTGTCCCGGACGGTGAGGGTCCGCCGGTCCTTGTCGATCTCGATGTCGATATGCAAATCGGAGGTGTCGGCGTCCAGGTCCTTGTCACGGAACGCTTCCAGCCGCAGCTTGTCCAGCGCGTCGGAGGCGTTGGAGATGAGCTCGCGCAGGAAGATGTCCTTGTTCGAATAGATCGAATGGACTACCAGCTGCAGCAGCTGGCGTGCCTCGGCCTCGAACTCCCGTGTCTCAACCTGCGTAGTCACCGCATCTCCTTCTGCACAACATCCGCCGCGTCCACCTGCTGCGGCACCGCCTGGTCCCGGCCTCAAAATACCGGGCGTCGCGCGCCGCCCGCTTAGAGCCCTGGCTGACGGGGAACAGAACGCGTGTGAGCGTACGTCAGGAACCCGTGG
>DASTBN010000265.1:0-5626 GCA_035712045.1 Pseudonocardiaceae bacterium | reverse complement strand
TTCCGCGCCAGAGGCCGAGACCACGACGATGTCCTCACCCCGGCCGCGATGCGCGGCGATGAGATCGGTGGCCTCGGCGTAGACCAGCGGATCGACGACGTCGTGCAGCGTCTCCTCGACGATCGCGGTCACCTGGGCGATATCCCATCCGGCGCATTGTGAGGTGATGTGCGCCCGCATCCGCTCCATCTGCTCGGTGTCCGCGCCGGCCAGCAGATACATGAACTGGGTATAGGCGTTCTTGAGTACCGCCCGCCGGTTGATCAGCCCTTCCTGGAAGAACGCCCGGGAGAACACGAACGTGCTGGATTTGGCGATGATCGTCTTATCCAGGTCGAAGAATGCCGCGACGCCCGAGGAGCCCGGGTCCGGAGAGCTCACGAGGGGCAGCATATGAGGCCATCCGGATCGCCGGTGAACCCGCCGCCTCGCGACTGACCCGACGCTAGCCGCCGAGGATCCGGGCCCTTCCCAGTTATCCACACGATCCCCGCTATCCACATGTTGATCATCGGTGGCTCGCGCCGCCGGGACCTGCGGGGGCACAGTGGCTCTCCGGAACAGAGCGGAGGCCCCGGGCGGCCCGGGGCGCGGGTGAGGGGGCGGAAATGAGCGGACCCAGCGGGCGCGGCAGCGCCCAGCGGCCGGTGATGATGATGGCCCCGGGCGGGTTGGCCGACGAGGTGACCCGGCTCGCGGCGGCAGCGGGGTGTGATCTTCATCGGGTCAGCGGCCCGGGCACAGCCCGCGAGTGGTGGAACCGCGCCCCCCTGGTGCTGCTCGATGCCGACGCGGCCGCCGCCAGCGTGAACGCTGGTCTGCCCCGCAGGGACGGGGTGGTGGTCGTCTGCGCCGATGGCGACCCGCTGGTGTGGCGGTGCGCGGTCGCGGTGGGCGCCCAGCGGGTCGTGGTGCTGCCAGACGAGGAAGCGTGGCTGGTCGGCGCCCTGGCCGACGTGCTGGAATCGTCGGCTGATCCCGGGCGGGTGCTGGCCGTGCTCGGCGGGCGCGGCGGTGCGGGGGCCTCGGTGCTCGCGAGCGCTATCGCGGTGGCGGTGGTCGAATCGGGGCGCCAGGCGATGCTGGTCGACTGTGACGCGCTGGGCGGTGGCCTAGATCTCGCCCTGGGCGCGGAGAAGATCGACGGGCTGCGCTGGTCCGGCCTGAGCCTGGGTGGTGGCCGGGTACCGGCGGCCGCGCTGCGCGCCGCGCTGCCCACGCCCCGGATGGGCGGGCGGGGCGGGCTGCGGGTGGTGTCTTGCGAGCGGCCCGAGCCGGGCCGGGACGCGCCCGGCCCGGACGGGGCCGCAGTGCGCGCGGTGTGTGCTGCCGGGCGCCGCGCCGGGGAGACAGTGATCTGCGATGTGCCCCGGTATCCATGCGAGCCGGGTACCGCCGCGCTGGAGAGCGCGGATCTGGCCGTGCTCGTGGTGCCCGCCGAGGTCCGGGCCTGCGCCGCCGCAGCGGCGGTGGCGGCGCGGGTAGCGGGGCAGGGGATCGAGCTGCGGCTGGTGGTGCGGGGCCCGGCACCGGGTGGGATCACCCCCGGCGACGTCAGCGCCGCCCTGCGCCTGCCGGTGCTCACCGCCATGCGCGCCCAGCCCGGGCTGGGCGCCGCCCTCGACCGCGGGACGGTCCCGGGTCGCTCCCGGGGTCCCCTGGCCAGCGCGGCGCGTCAGGTACTGGCCGCACTCGATGGCATCGCGGCGGGCAGGGCCGCATGAACGCCCCCGCGACTGTGCCCTCCGCAATCCCGGCGATCCCCGGGGGGCCCTCCGCAATCCCGGCGACCCCCGGGGGAACCCTGGTCGACCGGGTACGGCACCGGCTGGCCACCACAGGCGCACCGGTGTCTCCCGGCGCGGTGGCCGCCGCGGTCCGGGCCGAGTCCTCCGGCGTCCTGGCCGATCTGCAGGTACTCGCCGCGCTGCGCGAGCTGCAGCGGGAGCTGGTCGGGGCGGGCCCGCTGGAACCCCTGCTGGCCGATCCGGACGTCACCGACGTGCTGGTCAGCGCTCCCGATCAGGTGTGGATCGAGCGATGCGGCCAGCTGCGCCGCACCGATGTGCGTTTCGCCGACGCTGACGCCGTGCGCCGGCTGGCCCAGCGGCTGGCGCTGAGCGCGGGACGCAGACTGGACGAGGCCTGCCCGTTCGTCGACGCCCCCCTGCCCGGCGGGGTCCGGCTGCACGCCGTGCTCCCGCCGATCACCGCTGGGTGCACCTGCATCTCCCTGCGCGTGCTGCGCCCAGCCAGCCACGGGCTGGATCAGCTGCAGCGCTCGGGCAGCGTGCCGGATGAGGCTGGCGCGCTGCTACGAGCCATCATCACGGCGCGGCTGGCCTTCCTGGTGGTCGGCGGCACGGGCAGTGGCAAGACAACACTACTCGCGGCCCTGCTCGGGTGCGTGCCGCCTGGCGAGCGGATCGTCTGCGTCGAGGAAGCCCCGGAATTGGCCCCGGGACACCCGCATGTCGTCCGGCTGACCACCCGGGCGCCCAACGTTGAGGGTGCCGGTGAGGTACCGCTGCGCGAGCTGGTGCGCCAGGCGCTGCGGATGCGCCCTGACCGCCTGGTGGTGGGAGAGGTCCGGGGGGCGGAGGTGTGCGAATTGCTCGCCGCGCTCAACACTGGGCACGAGGGCGGCGCCGGCACGCTGCACGCGAATTCCCCGGCGGAGGTTCCCGCCCGCCTGGAGGCGCTGGCCGCGCTGGGCGGCATGCCGCGCCACGCGCTGCACAGTCAGCTCGCCGCCGCAGTGCATGTGGTGCTGCACGTCGTCCGCCGAGAGGGGACGCGGAGCCTGGCCGCCGTGGGTGTGCTGGAGCGGGAAGGTGATCTGGTCCGGGTGCTCCCCGCCTGGCGGGATGGGTGCTGGGGGCCGGGAGCGCATCGGCTGCGGGAGCTTCTCGCGGACCAGGCCGGAAGTGTGCCATGGCCCGGGGGTGTGACGTGATGAGCCTGGTGGCAGCCGCGCTGGCGGCCGGGGCGCTC
This sequence comes from Pseudonocardiaceae bacterium, assembly GCA_035712045.1. GTDB lineage: Bacteria > Actinomycetota > Actinomycetes > Mycobacteriales > Pseudonocardiaceae. Next base: position 2,632 of record DASTBN010000265.1, on the reverse strand, counting down.
TGCTGGCCCGCTGCGGCGGGCCGATCCCGGCTCAGCGCGCTGGGTCTGACCGGGAGGGGCCTGACCGGGAGGGGCCTGACCGGGCGGGGCCACGCCCGCGTGCCAGGGGGCGAAATCCCAGTTCACTGGTGCACCCGGCGTCTCGGCCTGCTGCTGGCCGGGCTGGCTGCGGCGATGGGCGCGCTGCTGGCCGGGCTGGGCGGCGGGCTCGCGGCGGCTATGGTGAGCGGCACTCTCACCACACGGTGGCGGGAACGCCAGGATCGCAGGACAGCGGCCGGGGCGGCCATCGGCTTGGCGGATGCGCTTGGGCTGCTGGTCGCGGAGCTGCGTGCCGGGGCGCACCCCGCTGCCGCGCTGGAAGCCGCCGCTGATGCCGGGGACCAGCCCGGACGTACCGATGAGATCCTCGTGGTCCTGGCCAAAGCCGGCGCGGCAGCCCGGCTCGGCGCCGATGTCCCGGCCGTGTTGCGTGGCGCGGCACCGGCCCAGCTGCGCCCCTGGCTGGAGCGTCTCGCCCAGGCGTGGGCCCTCGCCGACCGGTACGGGATTCCCTTAGCCGATCTGCTCGACGCGGTGCGCGGCGACACCGAGCACCGGGTGCGGTTCAGCGCCGAGATCCAGGCCCGGCTCGCCGGCCCCCGGGCCACTGCGGCGATGCTGGCGGGTCTGCCGCTGCTGGGCCTCGCGCTGGGCCAGGCGCTGGGCGCCGCCCCCCTGCGGGTGCTGTGCCAGAGCCCGATGGGCCAGCCGCTGCTGGTGATCGGCACCGGCCTGGCCTGCGTCGGCGTGCACTGGAGCGCGCACCTGGTGTCCCGGGCGGTGCCAGCATGAGCGCCCAGGCCCTGGCGAGCCTGTTACTGGCCGCAGCGCTGCTGACGGTGCCCAGTCCAGCGGGGCCCCGATCACGGTTACCGCGAGCCCTCGGCACCGGGCCCGCCTCAGGACAGGCCGGCAGGCGCCGCCGGCGATCGCGCCCGGAGAGCGCGGGCGAGCCGCTGGAGCTAGTCGGCGCGTGGGAGCTGCTCGCCGCCTGCTTGCGCGCCGGGATGCCGGTGCCGGTCGCCATCCGGGCGGTGGCGGACGGGCTGTGCGCCCAGGGATCCGGCGGGCCAGCCGGAGCGGCGTTACGCCGCACCGCCGAGTTACTCGCGCTGGGCGCTGACCCCGCCCGAGCCTGGCAGCCCTCGCTGGAGTGCCCGGACACGGCGCGGCTGGCCCGCGCCGCTCAGCGCAGCGGCCGGAGCGGCACCGCGCTCGCTGACTCACTCACCCGGCTCGCCACGGACGTGCGCTCAGCCGCCCGGGAACACTGCGAAGCCGGGGCACAACGGGCCGGTGTGCTCATCACAGCACCGCTTGGCCTGTGTTTCCTGCCGGCGTTCCTGGCGATCGGCGTCGTGCCCGTGCTGATCGGGCTGGCAACCGGCGTACTGCACCAATGGTGATCAATAAGTTCGCATCGATAAGGAGCTCACTGATGGCAAGCAAAATCATGTGCGGGTGGCGGCTGATGGCCGCCCGGCTGACCGTGGCCGTGCGCGGCGAGGCCGGCATGAGCACCGCCGAATACGCGATCGGGACGATCGCCGCAGCCGCCTTCGCCGCCGTCCTCTACAAGATCGTCACCGGGGGCACCGTCACCGGCGCGCTCACCGACCTAGTGCAGCAGGCCCTCTCGGTGAAGTTCTGATGCGGGCGTGTGACCGCATCGGCGACCTCACCGATGAGCGGGGTGCGGTCACCGTCGAGGCGGCTCTGGCGCTGTGCTCCCTGGTCCTCGTGCTCGCCATGGTCCTGGCCGCGGTCTCCGCTGTAGCAGCCCAGCTGCGGTGTATCGACGCCGCCCGCGAGGCGGCCCGGCTCACCGCCCGGGGCGAGCAGCACCGCGCCAAGGACATCGCCCGCCGGATCGCCCCGCAGGGCGCGGTGGTGGCGATCACCGTCCAGGGTGACGAGATCACCGCCCGTGTCTCGGCCAGCCCGGTAGCCAGCCTGCTGCCCGGCGTCCATGTCGACGCCGAGGCCACCGCCGTCATGGAACCGGTGACCGAGCCATGACCAGGGACGTCGGCGACCGTGGCGTGGCCACGCTGTGGGCGGCCGGGGCCATCGCGGTGCTGGTCAGCATGGCCATCTTCGGGCTGCACCTGGGCCAGGCCCTGATCACCCGCCACCACGCCGAGGCCGCTGCGGACCTCGCCGCCCTGGCCGGCGCCGCGCAGGCACTGCCCGGTGAGCAATATGCCTGCTCCCAAGCCCGCCGGGTCACCGACCGCATGCGTGTCCAGCTTGTCTCCTGCCACCTGCGCGACTGGGACGTACTCATCGACGTCAGCGCCCGCCCACCCGGCTGGCTAGGCACCCTCGGATCCGTCACCGCCCAAGCCCGAGCAGGCCCCACCCCACCGCCGACGTGTCGCACAACCGCGCATAGCGGCGACCTACCCCAAGGCACGGGAACGGTGCCCGTCGGGGGTAAACGCTCTGTGGCGCACGGGCGGCTCTCCCCATTTCGCGACGAACCGCTCGTAATCGGTCTCGGCGTACTCCGCCCGCCCACCTCCGCGCCTCTGACCCGGTCCGCGCTCGAAGGTCACCCCCCGGACCAGGCCAGTTCCGCTGGCCTTGC
>DASTBN010000264.1:0-4942 GCA_035712045.1 Pseudonocardiaceae bacterium | reverse complement strand
CCAGGTCGGGAGTCGGAAGGGATGCGGGCGATCGCGCCGTCTAGCCAGCGTCGAAGTGCGTCCACCGGCGCGGCGCCGGGTTGGCGCGCGATCACCTCACCCTGGTACAGCACCATCAAGGTCGGGACCGCCTGAACGGAGAAGCGTTGCGCGAGTTTCGGCGCGCGCTCGATGTCGACCTTGACCAGCTTGAGCTGGCCGGCCATCTGTCTGGCCAGCTGCTCCAGTGCGGGGCTGACCATCCGGCACGGCCCGCACCAAGCCGCCCAGAAGTCCACCAGAACCGGGATGGTGGCCCGCTCGGCGATCTCGGCGAAGTCCTCATCGCCGGCGTCGGCGATCCACGGCAAGAACGCCTTACAGTGACCGCAGCGCGGCTTGCCGTGCGCGGCCGCGGGGACGCGGTTGAGCCGCCCGCAGTTGGGGCACTTGACCGTTCGGGTCGCTGTCTTGGTTGCCATCGCCGGTCACCCCGCGGTGGTTGTTGCGGGCTGCGGATTATCGTGGGTCACGATGAGCTCATCGCCCTTGAGATCGACGCGAATGGTGGCGTCATCCGGGATGGCATCGGTGAGCAGCGCTCGGCCGATGCGGGTCTCGACTTCACGGGCGATGAACCGGCGCAGCGGCCGGGCACCGTAGACCGGATCGAAGCCCTGCGCGGCGATGAACCGGCGTGCCTCATCGGAGATCTCCAGGCTCATCCGGCGTTCCACTAGCCGGGCGCGCAGCTCGTTGAACATCAGCTCGACGATCTGCTCGATCTGAGCCTGGGTGAGCGGGCTGAACAACACGATGTCGTCGATGCGGTTGAGGAACTCCGGACGGAAATGGTGGCGCAGTTCACTCATGACCAGCTCGCGGGCCTCCGGTTTGATCTCTGCCTCGGCCGTCACTCCCTCCAGCAGGTACTGCGACCCGATATTGGAGGTCATGATCAGCACAGTGTTCCGGAAGTTGACCGTGCGGCCCTGCGCATCGGTGAGCCGGCCGTCGTCCAGCACCTGCAGCAGCGTGTTGAACACGTCGTGGTGCGCCTTTTCGATCTCGTCGAAAAGCACCACCGAATACGGCTTGCGGCGCACCGCTTCGGTAAGCTGGCCGCCCTCCTCGTAGCCCACATAGCCGGGCGGGGCCCCGACCAGGCGGCTGACCGTGTGCCGCTCCTGGTACTCGCTCATGTCAATGCGGACCATGTTGTCCTCGGAGTCGAACAACGCCGCGGTCAGCGCCTTGGCCAGTTCGGTTTTTCCCACCCCGGTGGGGCCGAGGAAGATGAACGAACCAATCGGGCGGCGCGGATCCTTGATGCCCGAACGAGCCCGGATGATGGCGTCGGACACCACCCGGACCGCCTCGTCCTGGCCGACCACCCGCTCGTGCAGGACCTCGTCGAGACGCAGCAGCTTCTCCCGTTCGCCCTCCTTCAGCCGGGTGATCGGGATCCCGGTCCAGGCTGAGACGATCTCGGCAATCTCGTCCTCGGTGACCACCTCGCGCAGCAGCCGACGTTCACCCTGCTTGGCCGCGAGCTGCTCCTCCTCTGCGGCCAGCCGGCGTTGCAGCTCGGTGAGCTTTCCGTAGCGCAGTTCGGCGGCCCGGTTGAGGTCATAGGCCCGCTCGGCCTCCTCAATCTCCCGGCGGCCCTGCTCCAGCTCAGCACGCAGCTCCTGAACCCGCCGGATCGCCTGGCGCTCGGCGTCCCACTGCGCGCGCATCGCGTCGGCCTCGGCCCGCAGATCGGCCAACTCCCGACGGAGCTGGTTCAGGCGGGCCTGGCTGGCCGGGTCGGTCTCCTTGGCCAACGCGGCCTCTTCGATCTCTAAGCGCATCACCCGCCGGGTCACCTCGTCCAACTCGGCGGGCATCGAGTCGATCTCGGTACGCAACCGGGCGCACGCCTCATCAACCAGATCGATCGCCTTATCAGGCAAGAACCGGTCGGTCAGATACCGGTAGCTCAACGTCGCGGCGGCGACCAGCGCGCTGTCCTGGATCCGTACCCCGTGGAAGATTTCCAGACGTTCCCGCAGCCCACGCAGGATGGAAATGGTGTCCTCGACGCTGGGCTCATCCACCAGCACCGGTTGGAACCGGCGCTCCAGCGCCGCGTCCTTTTCCACATATTTCCGGTACTCGGTGAGCGTGGTGGCGCCGATCATGTGCAACTCACCGCGGGCCAGCATCGGCTTGAGCATGTTGCCGGCATCCATGGCCCCTTCGGCGGCACCGGCGCCGACCACGGTATGCAGCTCGTCGACGAACAGCAAGATCCTGCCTTCGGCGGCTTTGACCTCGGCCAGCACCGCCTTGAGCCGCTCCTCGAACTCCCCGCGGTACTTGGCCCCGGCGACCAGGGACCCCATGTCCAGCGCGAAGATCGTCTTGTCCCGCAAGCCCTCCGGAACGTCACCGCGCACGATCCGCTGGGCCAACCCCTCCACGATGGCGGTCTTGCCCACGCCGGGGTCACCAATGAGGACCGGGTTGTTCTTCGACTTCCGGCTCAGGATCTGGATCACCCGCCGGATCTCGGCGTCGCGCCCGATCACCGGGTCCAGCTTGCCCGAACGGGCCGCATCAACCAGATCCATCCCGTACTTGACCAGCGCCTCGTACGCCCCCTCCGGGGTGGCCGAGGTGACCCGCTGGTTACCGCGAATCTGGGTCAGCGCAGTGAGGAACGCCTCCCGGGTCACGCCGAACTCTTTGAGTCGGCGACCGGCAGCACTGGAAGCACCCTCGTCTGCCAGGGCGAGCAACAGATGTTCCACGGACACGTACTCGTCCTTGAGCCGCTTGGCCTCCCGCTCGGCGGCCTCCAGCACCCGGGCCAACCGCTGGGTGACGAACACCTGCCCAGGAGCAGCACCGGGCCCGGTCACCCGCGGTCGGTGCTGGAGGTCGCTGTCGACGGCGGCCCGTAACGCGTCGACGTCAGTGTTGAACTGCCGTAACAGCCGCGGTATCAGCCCCTCGGGCTGGTCGAGCAGGGCCAGCAGCAAATGTTCGCCATCCACCTCCGTGTGCCCGTAGCGCAACGCCACACTCTGGGCCTGCTGCACCGCTTCCTGCGACTTCTGGGTCAGCCGGTTCATGTCCATGTTGAATTACTCCTCGCACCGGGCCGTCACTGACGGCCCACGGGCAGCATGTCGTGGTGGGCGGCTACCGGCGGCACGCAGCGCGGCCTCAAGCGTTTCGACACGATCAAGCAGGTCCATCACCAGCCCGAGCGCGGCGTAATTCAGCGACAGACCAGCCCGCAGCCGCTGGATCCGGGCCGCGACCTGCAGCTGCGGCGCGGCGAACCACAACCGACCGGCGGCATCCCGGGTCGGCTCCAGCAGGCCCAACGCCACCAGCCGGCGGACCAGTTCAGGATGCATCCCGGCCCGGGCGGCGAAGCTATCCAAACTGAGCCGGGACACGCGCACCAGCGCAAAGGCAGTCATACTGCCGCCTCCGCCCATGGGGTCGAGATAGCGCAGTTAAGTACGTCGGCGGTCATGTTCCCCTCCTCGGATCGAAGGTCGAATCCCTCCGCAGCGCCTCGAAGAGGTCCCGCTCCCGCGGCGTCAACGTCCGCGGCACCATGATCTTCACCTCGGCATAAAGATCCCCCGGTGTTCCACGCGGATTGGGCATACCTTCTCCGCGCAATCGCAACCGACGACCCGTCGATGACCCCGCCGGCACGCGCACCTTGGCCTCCCCACCGGGGGTGAGCACCGGCACGCTGGCTCCCAGCGCCGCCTCCCACGGCGCCAACGGCAGATCCACCGAGATATCGCGACCATTGACCCGGTAACGCGGGTGTGGCGCGATCCGTACCACCAGATACAGATCCCCCGTCGTGCCGCCGCCTGAGGCCTGCCCACCCAGGCCGGCCAGGCGGATGCGCTGCCCGTCAGTAATCCCAGGGGGAATGACCACCTCAAAACCGGCAGGCTCGCCTGCTCCACCAGATAGGGTGATGCGGCGAGTGCCGCCGCGGTAGGCGTCCTCCACCGACAGCTCGAGCTCGGCCTCCTGATCAGCGCCCGAAATTGGGCCCGATGCGCCACGCGAACCGAAAAGATCACTGAACAAGTCGTCGATGTTGATGCCGCCAGCGCCGAATCCCCCGCCGCGGTCCCCGCCACCGATATTAGAGTCCACCCACACCCGCGATCCCCGTCTCCCGGTCCGGGCAGCGTCGGCGTAAGACTCGTAGCCCTCTGGAATCTGGCGGAAGTCGGGCCCGAACCGGTCGTAACGCCTCCGGGTGTCGGGGTCGGACAGGACGCTGTAAGCCTCGCTGACCTCCTTGAATCGCTCCTCGGCCCCGGGGTCACGGTTCACGTCGGGGTGGTACTGCCGGGCGAGTTTGCGGTAGGCACGCTGTATTTCCTCGGTGCTGGCGATGCGGGAGACCCCGAGGGCGTCGTAGTGATCACGCGCCATCGGTCATCAACTCCGGCGGCCTGCGACGGTCACCGCGCCCGGCCGCAGCTGCCTCTCAGGCGTGCCGTAACCCGGGCGCAGCACCCGGACCACTGTGCCAGGCTCAGCGTCAGAGTCATCGATCACGTTGATGACCTCATGCCGGGCCGGGTCGAACGGTACGCCCACCTCGTCGTAGCGGGAGAACCCCAGGTTGGCCAGCACAGCCAGCGCCTGGTCGCGCACCGCCCGCACGCCCTCAATGATCGTCGACGGGTCGGCGCCGGCATGACTGAGTGCAAGGTCCAGGTTGTCCAGCACCGGCAGCCAGGCGCCCGCCACCCGGTTAGCCTCGGCCGCTCGCTCCCGTTCCAGCTCCCGAGCATGCCGCTTGTGTAGATTCTCCAGGTCGGCCAGCGCCCGGCGCAGCCGATCCTCCAGAGCGGCAACGGCGTCCCGGTCGGGCACCGCAACCCCGACCGCACCCTGGTCTTCGGGGCTCGTATCGCTCCCGGTC
>DASTBN010000263.1:0-3188 GCA_035712045.1 Pseudonocardiaceae bacterium | reverse complement strand
CATCGAGCGCCAGGCGACCGTGGACGAAGTCCTGCTGGTGCTCGACGCCACCACCGGCCAGAACGGCATCATCCAGGCCCGGGTGTTCCGCGAAGTCGTCGACATCACCGGCATCGTGCTGACCAAGTTAGACGGTACCGCCAAGGGCGGTATCGTTTTCCACGTGCAGCGTGAGCTTGGTGTGCCAGTCAAGCTGGTGGGCCTCGGCGAGGGAGTCGACGATCTCGCGCCGTTCGAGCCCGTTGCCTTCGTGGATGCGCTGCTGGACTGACACGCTGGCGTACACGACGGGATTTGTAACCCGGACGTGACCGTGGGGCCCCCACAGTTAACGTGGCCGAAACACGCCGTGCCTCCGATCGAAACACCCGATACTCACTCTTTTCACACACGCCACCCGTTCGTGGTGTGGAGCTCGACACAGAGGAGTGAAGCCGTGCCCGACACTGGTGACACTGCCTGGATGCTTGCCAGCTCGGCCCTGGTGCTGCTGATGACTCCGGGCCTGGCGTTCTTCTACGGCGGCATGGTCCGCTCGAAGGGCGTCCTGAACATGATCATGATGAGCATGTCCGCGATGGGAGTCGTGGGCATTCTCTGGGTGCTTTTTGGCTACTCAGAGGCATTCGGCAACGACCTTGGCCTAGGCCTGCTCGGCAATCCGGCGGAGCATTGGGGGCTGCGCGGCCTATTCGGCGGGACGTACGTCGGCAGCGGGACGACCAAAGCCAACGTACCCCTGGTGGGAACCATCCCTGCGACGGTGTTCGTCGCGTTCCAGGCGATGTTCGCCATCATCACGGTGGCACTGGTGTCAGGTGCCGTAGCCGACCGGCTGCGGTTCGGGTCGTGGCTGGCCTTCGCCGCGCTCTGGGCGACGGTGGTCTACTTCCCCGTCGCGCACTGGGTGTTCTCCTTCGACGGGGTCAGCGCCCCGGTCGGTGGCTGGATCGCTAACCGCATCAAAGCGATCGACTTCGCCGGCGGGACGGCGGTGCACATCAATTCGGGTGTCGCTGGTCTGGCGCTGTGCCTGGTACTCGGGAGACGCCGGGGCTGGCCGCGCGAGGCGATGCGCCCGCACAACCTGCCGCTGGTGATGCTCGGTGCCGGCCTGCTGTGGTTCGGGTGGTTCGGCTTCAACGCCGGATCGGCCGTCGCGTCCAATGGCGTGGCGGGCATCACGTTCATCAACACCACCGTGGCGACCTGCTCGGCGATGCTGAGCTGGTTGCTGGTCGAGCGGATCCGGGACGGCAAGCCCACCAGCCTCGGGGGCGCCTCGGGCGTCGTCGCCGGCCTGGTCGCCATTACCCCGTCCTGTTCGTCGGTCTCGCCGATGGGCGCGATCGCGGTGGGCGCCATCGCCGGCGCGCTGTGCGCGCTCGCGGTCAGCATCAAGTTCCGGTTCGGCTTCGATGACTCGCTCGACGTGGTCGGCGTGCACTTCGTCGGCGGCTGGGTAGGTACATTGCTGGTGGGCTTCCTGGCCACTGACGCGGCACCCGCCGGGGTGAAGGGCCTGTTCTACGGCGGGGGCTTCGACCAGCTGTGGCGCCAGGCGGTGGCCGCGGGCGCGGTGACTGTCTTCTCGTTCACCGGTGCCCTGATCATCGCGCTGCTGCTGAAGTACACCATGGGCCTGCGGGTGGACCGCGATGCCGAGCAGACCGGTATCGACGAGACCGAGCACGCCGAGGCCGGTTACGAGCTCAGCGCGATCTTCACCGGAGCCGGATCGTCGAACAACAGGCCCGATCTGGCGGTCCCGGGCAAGATCCCGGCGTCAAGCGGGCAGGAAGGGTGAGTGGCGATGAAGCTGGTGACCGCGATCATCAAGCCGTTCACGCTGGAGGACGTCAAGAGTGCCCTGGAGCGCATCGGGGTGCTCGGGATGACCGTCAGCGAAGTGCAGGGTTTCGGCCGTCAGAAGGGACACACCGAGATCTACCGGGGAGCGGAGTACTCGGTCGACTTCGTGCCCAAGATCCGGGTCGAGGTGGTGGTCGACGAGGCGCAGGTCGATAAGACCATCGACGCGGTGGTCGAGGCGGCGCGGACCGGAAAAATCGGGGACGGGAAGGTCTGGGTCACCACGGTGGACACCGTGGTCCGGGTGCGAACCGGGGAACGCGGCGTAGACGCGTTATAGCGCCTGCTCTCCCCGGGGTCTCAAGAGCGGTGGGCATCGGTGACGGGGCCGGTGCCCACCCGCCCATTTCAACGTCGGCGAAACCTGATCGTAACGCCCAGCGATCCAGTTCACGCCACCGAAACGTGGCGTTCCAACCGATGAAACACGATTCGCGAACCCTTCAATACCGATTGGGCTTACGGCCAGATGGAAGGGGCGGCGATGGTGGCCCTGCCGCGCGGCGAGGACCAGCCGGCCTCCGCGGATGATCTCGTCAAGGCCAGGGCCGCTCTGCTCAGCGGGAATTCCCGCCCTCGGCAGCTGACGGCGCCCGCGCTGCGGTCCGCGCTGACAGACCTCTATGAGCTGTGGCTCACCTCCCGGTGCGCCGCGATCGGCGTCGGTCCCGGCAGCGCGCTGGTCGCCGTCGGGGCCCTGGGGCGCCGCGAGGTGGTGCCCTACTCCGACCTGGACCTCGTGCTCCTGCACGATGGCAAGCGCGATGTGGCGGAGCTCGCGGACTCACTGTGGTACCCCCTGTGGGACGCCCGCGTCGAGCTTGACCACAGCGTGCGCACCGTCGGGCAGGCGCTCCAGGTGGCGGCCACCGATCTGAAGGCCGCGCTGGGGTTGCTGGACGCCCGCCTGATCGCCGGGGATGAGGCACTGTTCACCGCGATGGACACCGCGCTGCGGCGGGCCTGGCGCAGCGGCATCCGCGGCCGGCTGGAAGAACTCGCCGAGTCAGCGCAGCAACGCTGGTCCCGCAGCGGTGACATCGCACACCGGGTGGAGCCCGACCTCAAGAACGGCCACGGCGGGCTGCGCGACATTCAGTTGCTGGACGCGCTCGCCGCGGGGCAACTCGTCGACCGGGCGGGACCGGACGTCGAGGAAGCGCGCGATCTCCTGCTGGATGTGCGCACTGAGCTGCACCGCCTCGCTGGCCGGGGACGTGATGTGCTGCGTGCTCAGGAAGCCGACGGGGTGGCTGCGGCGCTAGCCCTCGGTGACCGGTTCGACCTCGCCCGGGGCCTTTCCAGGGCGGCACGGA
>DASTBN010000262.1:0-9131 GCA_035712045.1 Pseudonocardiaceae bacterium | reverse complement strand
CGGGAGGTCGACACCCTTGGCCCGGACCGTGTTCGCGAGTTCCTCAACGATGTGCTGCTGATCAATACGGGTTGGATGGCTCGATCATCTCGGTACCGCAGGTTTCCCGCCAAGCAAGCTCGGCGCGTCGTTCAGATCATTACACATTTTGATCGAAAGTCACCATCTGATCACCCCAGATGTTTCGAGCGGAATCCCAAAGAAAACTTAAGGTACTCACAGGGAGCTGTCGCAAGATACCCGTCGAAGCAATACATGTGATGAGATAATCAGAAGTGGTGGTGTGTCATCGTCGACACGAAGAATGGTTGCGAAGTGTTCATCCGGACGCTGGGCCCGTTCCAGGTGTTCCGCAATGGCACGCCAGTCCCCAGTGCTGAGTGGCAATCGCAGAAGGCTCAGCTCCTGTTGAAGATCCTCATTGCGCGCCGCAAGGCAACTTCCCGGGAACTGCTGATAGACCTGTTGTGGCCGGACGTACCTCCGGCCAAGGCTAGTAACCGGCTGACGGTACTGCTTTGGAGGCTGCGTAGTGTGCTGCAACCTCACGCCGGTGCGGGGCCGTTGGCCAGCAATGGTGGCATGGTGTGGCTGGATCGCATCCATGTCAACGTCGATGTCGAAGAGTTCCTCGCCGCCGCTACAGCCGCTTTTGCCGCCCACCGGGCCGGACAGCCGAATGCCAAAGCGCAACTGATGGCGGCCGTAGCCGCATACACCGGGGACTTCCTGGAAGATGACGCTCAGCAGGACTGGGCTATACCGCTGGCAGAGGAGGTCCGGGCCACCCACATCAGCTTGCTACGGGCGCTGGCGGTGCGGCTGCGGCAGAGTGGTGATATCGATGAAGCGATACGATGTCTGCTAGGGCTGCTGCGGCACGATCCCTTCGACGAGCCAGCTCACCTCGACCTCATAAACATACAGTTTGATGCCGGTCACCTCGGCGAAGCGCGACGCCACTACGAAATCTACGTGAAACTAATGGAAGAGATCGATGTGCGCCCACAATCGCTGTTCCACGAACTGCGTAGAAAGCAATCGGGACCTGCACGCCCCATCCTGTCCGACGGTGATCTCGCGTGATCACCGCCGGCTCCTTCTCTCAGCAAGTGGCGTCGCTGCGCCCACCGGTGCCGCTGCGGGGCTTGCGGCTGGTGGGGACTCAACCGCGTTTCGCGGTTGACGCGGGCGGCGCTGCAATTTCTGGGCGATCATGGTTTTCGTTTCTACTCGACGGCGGGCACCGTGACCGACATACTCGGGAGCCCCTGCCAAAGACGGTGAACAGCACTGCGGGATAGTCTACGTCTTCACGCACGTGGTGGTAGGAAGAGTATTTCAGCAGCCAACGGAGCTGATGTGGGTCGCTGGCCGAGCCGTACTCGCCTGTCCATATAGCACCGAGACGAGGTGTAGTCGAGCGGGCGGCGAACGATTCCTGCGGCATCTCACTGTTGATCATTTGGGTGGCGTATGTATGGCGGAAGCCACGGCCCTCAGCAACTTGACACCACAGGAGCATCAGCCAGTCCCGACCGGGCTTGGTTTCGTCGGACCGGACTCGGCTGGAGTTCTTAACCCCGGTCGCGGTGCCATCGTGCGAGCACGGCAAAGGACTCACGCTCGTAGAATGCAGTCAAGTCGTGTAGCTCCTGGAGGCGGCTTCGCCGTGTGGCTGGCTCGTCGTGGAGCAGCCCGAGGCCCTGCTTCGCCAACTGGCGCAGCTTGGTGGCGCTCTGTATTTGTTGTTCAAACATGTGCGTCCAGATTCCAGGCCCAATCCGGTAATAGGTCCGGCGGTCTCCGGGCTTGGTTTGCCGTTCCACGCTGCCCATGCGGATCAGTGAGCGGGTGGCCATGCTGATGCTGCCCCTGCTCGCCTGCAGGCGAGCAGCGAGCTCTTCGGCGGATTGGCAGTCCGGCTCGCACACCAGCAACCAGCCCAACACCCGACCCCAGGCCCGGGGAAGCCCGAGATCCTCGTAGAACAGCCCCATGTCGTCTGCGAAACTCACCAGCGTCTCAAGCCGTACCTCGCTGTCCATGACCCTGCACCCACCTAACCCTAGTTAGTAGATCATTTACTCGGGCAACATATACTAAACAGTATAGCAGACAGATTAAAACTTTCAATAATCTCTGAATTACCGTCCGCGCTACACCAGGCTTGGCGCAAGAGGGCCTTATTACCTGCGGCGTGGCTAGCCCCCGCTCTTTACGATCTTGGCGGCGTGTCAGGGGGCGGGTAAAGGAAAGTGGCCGTCTGCCTTGGGAACTGGACTTGCTGAAGATCCATGATCCCGTGACCCGGCAGTCGTCGCAGGTACTGGATCGGGTGCGTCGACCACGGTCACGGCACGATCCGGGCCGGGCGCTGGTGAATTTGGCCGTGGCGGTGGCTGATGGCGCGGAGTGCTTGTCCGGTATCGCGGTGCTTGCGGGGCAGGCGGAGTTGCTCGGGCCGGTGGTGTCGGACTCGACTTGCTGGCGGACGTTCGATGCAATCGGCGCCGCGATTGATGCGGCGCGGGCGTGGGCGCAGCGCGCGGAACTCACCGACTTGGCCTACTCGCCCGCGTGGGCGGCGGGCCGGGCACTACCTGGTCTGGTGATCGACCTTGATACCACCGTGATGGTCTGTGACAGATCTGGGTTTGGCGCACGTTCTTAGGCGTCGAAAGGTGCGGTTGGGCTGTTGCGTTGCGGGTGATACGGCGTGATCACACCGGGACGCTAGTAGCCATCATGGTGGGCAGGAGCGGGGGGTGCACGGCGGCGACACACTCGCCGGTGCCGGCCAAATGCTGGCCTTGGTGCCCCAGCTTCCGAGTGCAGGTCCAGGGCAGTATCAAGGTTTGCGAGCTCCGATCAGCCCACTCGAACCCGCAGGTCCGATACCCACCGACCGTAACGTTATCCACGGTAGGATCTGGGTCACCCACGGCGACGCGCTCTAGCTCACCTTGGCGACGGCTCACGCTTCTCAGCTGGCGGTGCCAGAATTTCCACGAAACGTCCACGTCAGCCTCCATCTTCTGAAATCCGTGAAGCAAACATACTCAGAACGAGCCGAGATTTCAAGAAGCACTGAAACCTGTGAAGCTTCGCGCCGACCAGCCCGAGCCCAAGACACTCCTCTGTCGGAGCACCGACGCCCCCGACCCACCATTCCCGCCGAACGGCTGCGCTGGCAGGCTACGTCTCGGTGGCGCTACCGGTGAGCAGGACGTTTGCCACGAGGTCGGGGTTGTCGTTCATCGGCACGTGCCCGCAGCCAGGGAGCCGCAGGAGCTGGGCATGCGGGATCAGTTTGGTGACCGATGCCGCCTTAGGCCGCCGGAAGAGCATGTCGCGGGTTCCCCAGGCGATGGTGACTGGCACGTCATGCACCTGGCCCTCGAAAAGGACCTTGTCTCCGGCCGCGATGGTGGGATGGAAGCCGACCCCTTCGATCATCGCCCGCATGTCGTCCAGCAACACCTGCGGTTCGAGGAGGTCCGGGCGGCCGAACAGCAGGCCGCACATCAGGATGCGGCCAGCCGCTGTCCGGGACAGCCGGTCCGCGAGCCTGGGGGGCATGCGCCTGGCGCCGAGGTGCACCGAGCGCACCATGCTCAGCGACCGGCGTCGGCTCATCGGGCTCCACAGTCCCGCCGGGGACAGCGCTGTCGCACTGCTGACCATGCCGTGCTCGGCCAGCACAAGGGAGATCAAGCCACCCATCGAATTGCCGGCCACATGCGGCCGGTCCAGCCCCAGATCCGCGAAGAACTCCTTGAGCACGATCACCGCGGTGTCCAGCTCATAGGGCAGATGCTCGGGGAGCGGGGGAGACTCGCCGAACCCCGGCAGATCCAGGGAGATCACCTCGCGGTACCTGGCCAGCCGGTCCTGGACCGGATGCCACGCTTGGCGCCGGTGCCCCGCCCCGTGCAGCAGCACCAGCGGCGGCCCGGTGCCTAGGCGGTCATACACCAGCTGCACACCGTTCACTGTATCGACTTGTGACTCGTCAGTAACTAGTGCTCTAGGGTGGGTGAACAGGGCGAGTCGCCCATACCGTCGCGGAAAAGGAGATCGCTGCCTCGTTGACCGATGTGCGTGTCGCCCGCAGGCAGGCCGCGGTGCCCCGGATCCGCTACCCGCCGGAGCTGCCGATCAGCCAGCACGTCCGTGAGATCGCCGCGGCCATCCGGGACCACCCGGTGATCGTCGTCGCCGGGGAGACCGGCTCCGGGAAGACCACCCAGCTCCCCAAGATCTGCCTGGAGCTGGGCCGCGGGGTTCACGGCACCATCGGGCACACCCAGCCCCGTCGGCTGGCGGCCCGGACGGTGGCCGAGCGGATCGCGCAGGAGCTGGGCGTCGCCGTGGGTGGCGTGGTCGGCTGGAAAGTGCGATTCACCGATCAGGCCTCGGATGACACCCTGGTCAAGCTGATGACCGATGGCATCCTGCTGGCCGAGATCGCCGCAGACCCGTCGCTGCGGCGCTACGACACGGTGATCGTCGACGAGGCGCACGAACGGTCGCTGAATATCGACTTCCTGCTGGGTTACCTCCGGCGGCTGCTGCCTCGCCGGCCTGATCTCAAAGTGATCATCACGTCGGCGACCATCGATCCGGAGCGGTTCTCCCAGCATTTCGGCGGCGCGCCGGTGATCGAGGTCTCGGGCCGGGGCTACCCGGTGGAGATCCGGTACCGGCCTTACGGTCCCCAGGCGGCGGACGACCCCGATGACCGTGATCAGATCCAGGCGATCTGCGACGCGGTCGCGGAGCTGCGGGACGCTGGGCCTGGCGACATCCTGGTGTTTCTCTCCGGTGAGCGGGAGATTCGCGACACCCGGGACGCGCTGGAGGGGCTGGCGCTCACCAACACGGAGATCCTGCCGCTGTACGCGCGGTTGTCGGCGGCTGAGCAGCACCGGATCTTCGAGCCGCCGGGCAGTGGGGGACGTCAGGGGGTGGCGCGGCGGATCGTGCTGGCGACGAATGTGGCGGAGACGTCGCTGACGGTGCCAGGGATCCGGTACGTGATCGACGCTGGGACGGCGCGGATCTCGCGGTATAGCCGCCGGTTGAAGGTGCAGCGGCTGCCGATTGGGCCCATTTCGCGGGCCTCGGCCGTTCAGCGGGCTGGGCGGTGCGGGCGGACCGCGGATGGGATCTGTGTCCGGTTGTACTCGGAGGCGGACTTCGACGCGCGGCCGGAGTTCACCGATCCGGAGATCGTGCGGACCCACCTCGCGTCGGTGATCCTCAGGATGGCGGCGCTGGAGCTGGGGGAGGTTGAGGCGTTCCCGTTCATCGACCCGCCGGATCGGCGGCAGATCTCCGACGGGGTGGCGCTGCTGCGCGAGCTGGGGGCGCTTCAGGAGTCCCCGGCTTCCCGGCTGACCCGGATCGGGCGCGAGCTGGCGCAGCTGCCGCTGGACCCCCGGTTGGCGCGGATGGTGGTGGCCGCTCCGGACAACGGGTGCCTGAGCGAGGTCCTGGTCATCGTGGCGGCGCTGTCCATCCAGGATCCGAGGGAGCGCCCCAGCGACGCCGAGGCCGCCGCCGATGCCCAGCACGCCCGGTTCACCAGTAAGGAGTCTGATTTCCTGGGTGTGCTCAATCTTTGGCGTTACCTCGAGGAACGGCAGCGCGAGCTGTCCTCGACCCGGTTCCGCGCGCTATGCAAGAAGGAATTCCTGCACTACCTGCGGGTGCGGGAGTGGCAGGACCTGCACAGCCAGCTCCGCCGGATCACCCGCGACATGGGCATGACGGCGAACGAGCGGCCCGCCGACGCCCGGGGCGTGCACATCAGCCTGCTCGCGGGGCTGCTGTCCCACATCGGGTCGCTAGACCCCGAGACCCGCGACTACCTGGGCGCCCGCAGCGCCCGGTTCGCGATCTTCCCTGGGTCGGCGCTGTTCCGCAAGCCGCCGCGCTGGGTGATGGCCGCCGAACTGGTGGAGACCTCCCGGCTGTGGGGCCGGATGGCCGCGCGGATCGAGCCGCAGTGGGTGGAACCCCTCGCCGGGCACCTGGTTAAGCGCGACTACAGCGAGCCGCACTGGGAACGCCGCTGCGGCGCCGTGATGGCGTACGAGAAGGTCACGCTCTACGGCATCCCGCTTGTCACCGGGCGCGAAATCACCTACGGGAAGATCGACCCGGAGCTCTGCCGTGAGCTGTTCATCCGGCACGCTCTCGTCGAGGGTGACTGGGACACCCGCCACGAGTTCTTCCACGCTAACCGGGCGCTGCTCGATGACGCGGCGGAACTGGAGCGCCGGGCCCGCCGGCCCGTCACCGGGATCGACGACGAGACCCTGTTCGCCTTCTTCGACCACCGGATCCCCGCCGGGATCGTCTCAGCCCGGCACTTCGACACCTGGTGGCGTGAGGCCCGGCGGACCCAGCCTGGCCTGCTCGATCTCGATCCCGCGACGCTGATCACCAGCGCGGGGGAGACCCGGGCGGACTACCCGGGCACCTGGCGCCACGGCGAGCTGGAACTCCAGCTGTCCTACCGGTTCGAGCCCGGCGCCGAGGCTGACGGCGTGATGGCGCACATCCCGCTCCAGCTTCTCAACCAGATCGACCCGGCGCCCTTCACCTGGCAGGTCCCCGGGTTGCGGGAAGACCTCGTCATCGCGCTACTCAAGTCGCTGCCCAAGCCGCTGCGCCGGCAGCTGGCGCCCGTACCCGAGCGGGCCAGGGCCCTGCTGGCGAGGATGACCCCCGGCCAGCGGCCGCTGACCGAGGCGCTGGAAGCGAAACTTCACCAGCTGGGCGTGCCGGTACGCCGCGCGGACTGGCGGCTCGACGCGCTGCCCGCTCACCTGAGGATCACCTTCCGGGTGCATGACGGCCCGGCCACCCTCGCCCAGGGCACGGACCTGAGCGCGCTGATCCGCCAGCTGCGATCACAGGTGCGGGACACGCTATCCGCCGCGGGCGCCACCCTGACCCGGCGGGGCCTGCGCCACTGGGACGTCGGCACCCTGCCCCAGGAATACCACTACGAGCAGGATGGTCACCGGGTCACCGGCTACCCGGCGCTGGTGGACGAAGGTGACACGGTGGCCCTGACGCTGCTGCCCACTCCCGCGCAGCAGCGTCACGCCATGTGGGCGGGAACCCGGCGGCTGCTGCTGCTCGCCATGCCCGGGCTGATCTCCTCGGCACGCCGCGCCCTCGACCGTGACGCCCGGATCGTGCTGGCCCGCAATCCAGACGGTGACCTGGAGGCCCTGCTGGCCGACTGTGTCAGCTGCGCCGCCGACGCGCTGATCAGCGCCCGCGGCGGGCCGCCGGTGGACGAGGACGGCTTCGCCGCGCTGCGCGCCCAGGCGCAGGCCGAGCTGCCGGGCGCGGTGCGCGCGGTGATCGCGCACGCCCAGCGCGTCCTGGCTATCGCGCACACCATCGAGCTGCGGCTGGCGGAGCTGGCCGCGCCGGTGCTGGCGCCCGCGCTCGCCGACGTCCGGGCCCAGCTGGCCACCCTGATCGGACCGGGTTTCGTCACCGCCACTGGCGCGGACCGGCTGCCGGACCTGACCCGATACCTCACCGCCATCACGCGCAGGCTGGACAAGCTGCCCCGTGACCCGGACCGCGACGCCGGCTGGACGCACCGGGTGCACGCCGTCACGCGGGCCTACCAGCAGCTGCTCCAGCGCGACGCGGCGCCAGAGGGAGACAGGCCGGGGGACGACGGGACGGACGAGATCCTGCGACTGCGGCAGATCCGCTGGATGATCGAGGAGCTGCGGGTCAGCTATTTCGCCCAGGAGCTGCGCACCCCTTACCCCGTCTCTGACCAGCGGATCTACCAGGCGATCGCCGGCGTTACCTGATTTCCCGGCGTGTCCGCCGCGGCGGGTTGCGAAACGTGTCGGCGTTACCGTCGTTACCCCAAGTGCCCAGCTGTGCGTCGGCCATCAAGGAGAGAAGCGGTATGACGATCCGATCCACGGCCAGGCATCGGAAGAACAAGCAGCTCAGCTGGCCCCGGCTCGGATCCCGGCGGCGGTGGCTGGCGATGCTTGTGCCGGTACTGGCTGTAGCCACTGCGGTCTCCGTGGTGGGCGGGGTGCGCAGTGCCACCGCAGCGGACAACCCGAATCCGACCGTGGTCGTCGGCGGTGATCCGCAGGGAGTGGCGGTTGACGCCGACGGCAAGCACGTGTATGTCGCCAGCTACGCCGACAACACCGTGAGGGTGATCGACACCGCTACCCGGCAGGTGACGGGGAACATCCGCGTCGGCGCTAACCCGCTTGGAGTGGGGGTCGATCCCGACAGTCGGCACGCCTTCGTGTCCAACTTCTCCGACAACTCGGTGAGCGTGATCGACACCGCCGCCGGGAAGGTGATCAAGAACATTCCGGTGGGGCAGAACCCGTCCAATGTGACGGTGTTTCTCCGTGATCACTTCGCGTTCGTCAGTAACTACTACGGCAATTCCCTGAGTGTGATCGACACCAGGACGCTCATTGTGGTGGGAACTGTGCCGGTCGGCAGTCATCCGGATGGGGTCGCGATCGATCCCCGTGGCGAATTCGCCTATGTGGCCAATAGCGGGAGCAACTCCGTCAGTGTGGTGGATATCCACAAGCAGAAAGTGGTCCGCGCTGTCCTGGTTGGCAGGGCGCCGCAGAAGGTGGCGATCGATCCCGACGGTAAGCACATCTATGTGACCAACTTCGGTGATAACAGTGTGAGTGTGATCAACGCTCCCAGTCAGCTGGGGCTTAATTATGTGCAATCCCTGCTGAAGCTGAAAGTTAACAACGTCATCCCGGTCGGTCTCAACCCACGCGGCTTGGCCGTCGACCGTGACAATCACCACGCGTTCGTCGTCAACGTCGGCGGAGACACGTTGAGCACCATCGACACCGAGAAGTCGGTGGTGATCAGCACGGCGTACGTCGGTTACAGTCCTGATCAGGTCGCGGTAGCGTCGGATCACACCGCCTACGTCACCTCACGCGGAGACGGAACCGTCACCATCATCCGCCCATCTTGATGATCTTTTTCACTAGCCATGTGACGATAGTTCGCCGAGATCACGAGCGGATAGGGAAGAGCCACGGAAGCCCAGCCCAGGTCGAAGGTAGAATTATTCGGCT
>DASTBN010000261.1:0-6149 GCA_035712045.1 Pseudonocardiaceae bacterium | reverse complement strand
GCGCGATCATGGCCGTTCCGGGCCAGGACCAGCGCGACTGGGACTTCGCAACCGCCTTCGGCCTGCCGATCATCCGGACGGTCGAGCCAGGTACGGGTTTCGACGGTGAGGCGTACACCGGCGAGGGGCTGGCGATCAACTCGTGCCAGCAAAATGGACTCAGCCTGAACGGCATGGGCGTCGCCGAGGCCAAGAAGACGATCATCGCGTGGCTGGAGCAGCACGGCCACGGGAACGCCAGGGTTCAGTACAAGCTGCGTGACTGGTTGCTGTCCCGGCAGCGGTACTGGGGATGCCCGATCCCGATCGTCTACTGCGACTCGTGCGGCCTGGTGCCGGTACCGGAGGAGCAGTTGCCGGTGAGGCTCCCAGACATCGAGGACTACACGCCCAAGGGCAAGTCCCCGCTGGCCGCTGCCGAGGACTGGGTGGCGACGAGCTGCCCGCGATGTGACGGACCGGCACGGCGTGAGACCGACACGATGGACACCTTCGTGGATTCGTCCTGGTACTACCTGCGCTACTGCGATCCGAAGAATGATCAGGCGGCGTGGGGCCTGGACGCGGTTCGCCGCTGGATGCCGATCAACCAGTACATCGGCGGTATCGAACACGCGATCCTGCACCTGCTGTACTCGCGATTCCTGTGCAAGGCGCTGGCCGACCTCGGGCACCTACCGGTGCAGGAGCCGTTCGCTGCCCTGTTCACCCAGGGGATGATCACCAGGAATGGCGCCAAAATGTCGAAGTCCAAGGGGAATGTCGTGTCTCCTCGGGAGTTCGTCCACTCCTACGGCGCCGACACGACACGGTGCTACGTCCTGTTCATGGGACCGCCCGAACAAGGTGGTGACTGGACCGACACCGGCATCGAGGGTGTGTACCGCTTCCTGCGGCGGCTGTTCCGTTTCACGGCCCAGGTCGCGACCACCGACGCCGCCACCATCGGCGGCCCATCCGACCCTGAGCGGGATCTCGTGCTGCGGCGGAAGGTCGCATGGGCGGTCAAGAAGGTGACCGACGATATGTCGGGCAAGTTCGCCTTCAACACCGCGATCGCCGCGCTGATGGAGTTGACCAATGAATGCAGCAAGGTGCTGCAGGAGGGCATCGACCGCGACACGGCCAAGTTCGCCCTGAGCACGGCCGCCTCGCTGCTGCTGCCCTTCGCGCCACACATCGCCAGCGAGTGCTACTACCGGCTCACCGGGGAGCACGTGTGGAAGCAGCCGTGGCCTGAGCCAGACGAGGCCCTGTTGCGGACCGAGACAGTGGAGCTGGCCTGTCAGATCAACGGCAAGGTTCGCGGTCGTATCAGCGTCCCCCGAGACGCGACCGACGACGCCATCCGTGAGGCAGCGCTTCGGCTGGCAGAGGTTCAGCAGGCGGTAGCTGACCGCTTGGTCAAGCGAGTGGTTGTGGTGCCGGGCCGGTTGGTGAACATCGTCGTGGGCTAAGTCCCGAACGCGCTACCTCCGGTAGCCTTCGCGCGATGCGGAGTACGGCGTGGGGAGCGGCCGGGGTGGCGGGGGCCATAGCTGGCTGGACCGCCCCGGCATTGTGGCGCAGCCGGGTGCTGCGGGCCGTGCTGCGCCCGGGCCTGGCCGGTGCCGGAAGGCCCGCTCACGTGGCGCTGACCTTCGACGATGGCCCCGATCCGGAAGGCACCCCGGCTGTGCTTGACGCGCTGGACCGGTTGGGCTGGACCGCGACGTTCTTCATGCTCGGCGCGCAGGTCACGCGGCACCCCGAGGTGGCGGCTGCGGTGGTGGCCGCCGGGCACGAGGCGGCGGTGCACGGGTTCAGCCATCGCAACCATCTGGCTCGCGGGCCCCTGGACGTGCGTAGGGACGTGGCGCGCGCGGCGTCAGTGGTGATGGCGGCGACGGGGACACGGCCGATCTGGTTCCGCCCGCCCTACGGCGTGCTCACGGCGGGCTCGCTGATCGCGGCGCGGCGCGCGGGACTACGGCCGGTGCTGTGGAGCGCCTGGGGCCGCGACTGGGAGGCCCGCAGCGCGGAGAAGGTAGCCGCCACGCTCGGGGCCCAGCTGAGGCCCGGTGGCACGGTGCTGCTCCATGACTCGGACTGCACCGCGCGAGTGCGCGGGAGCTGGCGATCCGCGGTTGGAGCGTTACCCCGGCTGGCGGAGCTGGCCGACCGTCTGGGCTGCGCGGTCGGCCCGCTCCGGGAACATCTCGGCTAACTCAGGCTGGCAGGGGATCCTGGCCCGGAACCGGCTGGTCTCGTTCGGCGAGCAGCTCGAGCACCAGTTCCGCAGTGTCTGGGTGACGGATCACATGGCTGGGGTCTCCCCGGCCGACGGCCTGTTTCTGGAGCGCCTCGATGAGCTCGGCGTCAGTTTTCGGCCATGGTGCCAGGCCGGCGTCGGCGAGTACCTGAGAGTTGGCGATCCCATGCCCGGGAATGGGCCGGTAGGTCACCGCGGGCAACCCGGCGGTCAGCGCCTCGGTCAGGGACAGCCCGCCCGCGTTGTGCACCAGCACGTCGGCGGCCGCCATGAGATCTGGGACGTCGTTCCGCCAGCCCAGCGCGACCACTCCGGGCCGGGAGGAGAGCTGCCTGCGCAGCCGCTCGTTGCGCCCGCAGAGCACCACCACCTCGGCGATCCCGGACGCGGTGATCGAGCGCACCACATTCGGCACGTCTCCCATTCCCAGCGATCCCGTGGCCAGCAGCGCCACCAGGCCGTCCCGGGACAGACCCAGCTCAGCGCGCAACTGCTCACGGCGGGCGGGATCGGGTCGCTCGGCGAACCTCGGTGAGACCAGTCCGCCGACCGCCCGCATGGGGATGTTGTAAACCTCCTGCCCCTGCCGCGCGGTGGCCTCGGTCACCGTGACGTGATGGTCAATGGCGGGGTGCACCCAGGTCAGGTGCACCGCCGGGTCGGTGAGGAAGGTCACCAGAGTGGCGTTCACCTTCCCGGCTCGCTTGAGCTGGCCCAGCGTCTGGCTGGCCAGCATGTAGGTGGACACCACGACATCGTGATCGCGCACCCAGCGCAGCACATCAGGCTGCGCCAGCTTGCACATCCACAGGGTGACCTTCCGTACCCAGCCGGTGCGCTCCAGGCTGTCGAACAGCCAGTCGAAGAAAGCCGGCCAGTGACTGATGCTCAGCCGGTATCCATCCCGCAGGATGTACCGGTAAGGCCGCGGCAGCGCGTCCAGGTAATCCCGGCGGTCCGCCGCGATGCCCAGCTTGCCCAGCCGGCTGATCAGCTCGTCGGCCGCGCCGTCGTGGCCCGCGCCAACGCTGCCCGAGATGACTACCACCCGGGTCCCAGTACTTGTTGCCCGTCCGCCCATGTGGTCCCCACCAATCCCAGGCGCCGCCTGGCCGTGTTCAGGACTATCTCCTACAGCGTGTAAGAGAGTAGCGGATATTGCGCGCCGTGAGGATCCCGACTCGGAATTTATACCGAGAGTGACGAAAAGTTGTCTCAGGGCGGCCACAGCCAGTAGATGAGCTGGTAAAACGCGATCGTGGCCTGCACTGCGGCGTAGGTGGTCGCCACGCCGAGCGCCAGCACGCTACCGGGTACCAGGGGCTCGGGCCGGGGCGGGTCTGAGTGTAACGCGGCGACCCGCGCCGAGACCCCGCATCCGGTGAAGCGCAACACCGCCGCCCATGCGGGTTTCGGGGCGGGTTTCCGGCCGACGGACCCGCTCGCCAGCGCTGCTTTAGCCAGCGCCCGGGCCACCAGCTCGCGGCTGCCCGTCACCATCGCGGCGTGCTCATCGGCGCTGCGCTCGAGGAAGTACGCCACCGCCTCCCGCACCGGGATGAGCAGCGGGTTCACTGCGGCGCACAGCGCGGTGGCGGCGCGCAGCCGGTGATGCCGCTGACGCAGATGCGCCCGCTCGTGGGCCAGCAGCACCCGGCGCTCGTCCCCGTCCAGCGCCGCCAGCATTCCCCGGGTCACCAGGATCCGGCCCGGTCGGCCAGGCACCGCGAAGGCATGCGGGGCGTCGATGGATACCACCGCGAGCTCGCCGTTCCCGCAGGACCGGCAAACCCGGCGTAGCTCCCGGTTGGTGGCCCGCTGGGCCCGCAGGACCCGCGCCACCCGGACCATCCCGAGGATCAGCAGGACCGCCGAGGTGATCCCGATCAGCTTGGGCACCGGCTCCTGAAGCCGCACCCCCCGCGCCAGGGCCTCATCGGCGACCAGTTCGGTGTTCCCCAGCAACGTGGCCGCCAGCAGCACCAGCCCCCAGGTCGCGGCGGCGGCGCACAGCATGGCGGCGATGACGAACGCGGCGGCCCGCGTGGGCGCGGTGCGCGCCACGACGATCCGGCTGATCGCGGCCAGCAGCAGGGACAGGGCCGCTGGCAGATACACGCTGATAGTCATGCGCGGCGCCCCAGAATCGCCCGTAATAACCGGGCATCCTCGACGGAGAGGGACGTGACGAAGCGCTGCAGCACGGCCTGGCGGTTGCGGCCGCGGCTAAGCAATGCCTGCATCTGCTCGGCGGCGAGTTCCTCGGCGCCCTTCACCGGGAAGTACTCATGGCGACGTCCATCGGCCACCCGTCCAATGAGTCCCTTGTCGTAGAGCCGGACCAGGATGGTCTGCACGGTGTTATACGCCAGCCCGCTGCCCAGCGTCTCGCGGACCTGCGCCGCAGTGAGCGGCCCATCGGCCGCCCACAACGCCGCCAGCACCTCGGCCTCCAGCTCGCCGGCCGCCCGCCGACCCCGCTCACCCCTCGTTCGATCAGACACCCGTCCCCCGGCTCAGCTCTCGTGCGAGACCCCGACATGCTAACTCCCGCTCAGAGAGTGCCGATCAGAACTGAGCCGCTCCACAGCCCTTGGGCCGGTGCCGTGAACGCCCCGGCGCCTCGGCGGCCTCACTGGTCCTGGGTGGGGCGGCGCAGCTGTTTGGTGACCGTGCGGCGGTGCTTGTCGGCCAGCCGACGTTCGCGAGCCGCCCGGGAAGGGCGGGTGGGGCGACGCGGTGGTGGGTCCGGGGCGAGTGCCTCGCGCAGCATCGCCACCAGCCGTGCCTTGGCCGCTTCGCGGTTGCGGAGCTGGGAGCGGTGCTCGGCGGCCACGATCGTGAGCACACCGTCGGCTAACCGTCCCGCCAGCCGCTGGAGCACCCTGGCTCGCTGGGTGGGGGTGAAGGCGGTGCTCGCGAGCGCGTCGAAGACCAGCTCGACCCGGGAATCGGTGGTATTCACGCCCTGCCCGCCAGGCCCGCTCGCCCGGGAGAACCGCCACCCCAGCTCAGCCTCCGGTATCGAGACCGAGCCACAGACAGACAGCACCTTGCGCACCCACCCAGCATGCACGCTGGGGCTGGTGGCTTTCCAAATGATCAGGCTGCGGGCATGCGATGAGCGACCAGAAACTGTACCTGCCGGAATCCTGGGTCAGCGACCCGGCCAAGTGCGCTGCGGCCAGGATACCGCAGGAGGCGGAGTTCGCGACCAAACCGGCGCTGGCCAAGACGATGATCACCCACGCGCGATGCCGGGATGCTAGCGCGGCGGGTTGCCGACGATAAAGTTTATGGTGTCGACCCAGGGCTGCGCGCGAAGCTTGAAGCCCGGCAGGTGGCGACGCCACCACCAACACCGCGCCCGCATCAGCCACTACCGTCGCCAGAAAACTTAGCTCACGTGATCACGATCTACGGCTGGAGTACGTAAACATAGACGTGCCCATCTTTTTGCCATGATCGCGAAGTAACGCAGCGCTGCCTGCGGTCATTGCGCCTACCCCAGCGCCAACACCAAGAGCTTCGATCCGGCTGGGTCGAGGTTTGCGGTTCTGGCTGCATCCTGGCGTCCTGTCGATCGTTGGTGATCCGGATGATCTGTCGATGCGTCTGAACTCAACGTTACGGTCGACCCCGAAAACCGGTACCAAGGCGTCACGTGTGGCCACGCCAAGACCGCCGGGTGGCCCGAGGGTGCAATCCCCCGGGCCACCCGGCCGCTAAGACCACGGTGTGAGAACACCACGCCTCTCACCCGGCGACCGGGCTGGCCGGGGTCGTGGTGCGGGGCCGTAGTGAGCGAGAGCCCGGATCTGCGGGCCGCGATGGAGCTGCTGGATGCCGCGAAGGCGTAGGGGTTCCACTTCGAGCGGATCGCGCCCGGCCCGGACGG
>DASTBN010000260.1:0-3428 GCA_035712045.1 Pseudonocardiaceae bacterium | reverse complement strand
TCGGGCTGGTGGACTAGCAGCGTCACGCTGCCCGCCGCAGTGCAGACCAGATAGGCCAGCGGGGCGCTCGCCTCCACCGCCGCCGCGACCTTGTCCAGGTCGGGCTGATCCAGGAAGGTGTCAAACCTGGGGATCCGGCGGATACGCTTCACCGCGCCCTTCAGCTCCGCGATAGCCGCTTGTGCCTGCTCAACCAATGTTTCCTCGGCCGCCCGCCGAGCCCGCGAACCGACCTCCATTACCCCACTAGCGGCGGCCAGGATCGTCTCTCCAGCGGCACCGCTCCACCGCTCGGCTGCCTCAACCGCACGCAGCCGCTCAGCGGCCTGGCGATAGATCTCGTAAGCCTCCGGTTCTCGCTGGGCTACCTCCTCCAGATCAGCTCGATCTCGATCCAACGCATCACCCAGCTCCCGGGCCCTGCCCCGCTCCAGGACGATCATCGCCTCACCCACCTCACCAGCCCGAGCCAACGCGTAGGCCGCCCCCGCAGCAACACCGACGCTCTCAGCCAACTCGGCCTGTCGGGAGCTGACCAGCACCGATGCCTGGAACAGAATCTCTGTCGCATCCAACGCGATCCGATAGGCCTCTGCAGCCTCCCCCCAACGCGCGACCCGGCTGCACACCTCGCCAAGATTACGAGCCGCCCACCGGGAATCACCCGGCCTGCTGTCCGGTCGGACCACCCCTAAGGCTGTCTTATAGCAGCCGATCGCCCGTTCCAGGTTCTCCGCCCGATCCCCCCGCACCCGATCCGCATAGGCGCTGCCGAGGTTGTGCTGGGTCGTCGCCCAGTCGGTGGGCGATGCCTCCCGGGTGCGCACCTGCAGGGCGGCCTGGTAGCAGCCAATCGCCCGTTCCAGGTTCTCCGCCCGATCCCCCCGCACCCGATCCGCATAGGCGAGGCCGAGATTGTTCTGGGTGATCGCCCACTCGGTGGGCGATGCCTCCCGGGTGTGTACCTGCAGGGCGGCCTGGTAGCAGCCGATCGCCCGTTCCAGGTTCTCCGCCCGATCCCCCAGGGGCTCCTGGAAAAGACTACCGGCCAACTTGTTCTGTAGGGCCGCCCACAGCGACGCGTTGGTGTGTCGAGAGGTAAGCATCAAAGCCCGTTCGCAAACCTGGATGCGCCGAGCAAGACTCTCCAACGTCACGGGCCTGCCGAGTTCTTTGAGCAGCAACTGCAACTCGCTCGATATCTCCCGGCCGACCGTGCCACCGTCCCCTGCAGGTGACTCTCGCATTACATCATCTTCGGGACTCTCTGTTACAGGGGCAAAGGCGGCGTCCACTCCCATGGCACGGCAGGCCTGCAGCAAGGCTCGGTGGCTCTCGATGAGACCCACCGTCGTTTGGTCGTCTTGGGCCTGGGCGAGCTGAGCCAACAGTGCGTCGGCAGGCTGGCTCAATAGCTCCGGATGAGCTTCCAGGATGCGACGTGCATCTAGCCAAGTCGGGGCCATGATGAAGTCGCTAACAACGGCCAGCAACTCACATTGGTCGACTCGATCTTGTTTGCGGCCCAAGTCCCTGAGCCAGCGACCCAAGCCCCTAAACGCCATCGAGGTGCCCTCCTGCGGCGAGGCTTCCCGCAACATGCGTGAAGCACCACTCTTCCACGCTACCGTCCCTCCCCTACAACGCTGCGGGCGTCGGGCACAGCCCGGATTGGCTTCTTCCTGACTAGGACCGACCCGACACGATCACCGACGAACAACGAACCGGATCTACAACTACTTGACAAAACTCTCCTCTCGGGGTGTCTGCCCCTGGCCCGAGGTCACGCGCTACATGCCTGCGAGGCGAACTCGCCGACGTCACGGGATACTCGCTTCCGCTATACCTGTCGTGTGGTAAGCCGATCCTCGTCATGCTGTTGGCGCGCTGACTATGAGAACCGGTCAACCACGGTCGCTAACGCGGTCCTGTGGTCCAGGCTTAGGGTGGGGTCCAGAGCCAGGCGTGTTTGCAATATTCCTTGATCTTGATCAGGTGCCGCTGTAGCTGTGTGGTGTCGAGGCCGGGGTGGCCCTCGTCGATGACGTAGTGGTGGAGTTGGTCGGAGATCAGGACGGCGAGGTCGATGTAGGGGTGTTCTTGGAGTGCGTGGCGGAGCACGTCGCTGTCGAGCAGCCGGGCGGCTTCTATGGGGGTGCGGCCGCTGAACCCGAGAGCGGCTAGCCCGATGGGTCCTACTACAGTGGCCAGGCGCAGCCGCAGCCGGTCCTGGAATCGCTGGTTGTCGGCTGCGAGGAGTTGTGTCCATGCTTGGATCAGCCTGGGCAGGGCGAGGTGGAGTTCCACCGTGGCGGGCAGGAACACGATCATGCCGTCCCCGCTGGGTTGGTGGTCGGTCTGTTCTAGGCGCAGGTCTAGTTCGCTGAGGACTTGATGCACGAGCGTGGCTAAGCGGTGTTGCGCGTCGTTTTTCTGCGGGGCGGTGCGGGTGCTGTAGCCGGCGATGTCGACGCCGAATCCCATACGCACCGCGATACGTGTCGGCGATTGCGGGAGCGGGATGGGGAAGAATTGTCTCGTCTGCTGGGCTCGTTGCCGGGTGGTGGCGAGATATTCGGCGTCGTCCGCTAGCTGCTGGGTGATCCAGTCGGCGAGGGCCTGGTCGGTGTGCAGGGGCTCGGCCAAGGCCGCAGTCATGTTATCGATGGCGATCCGGACGGTGTGTCGCATGTCCCGCACGTCGCTCGCGGTCAGCACCAGCTCTTTCTCGTCGAGCAGGAGTTCGCGAAGCTCGGTGGCCTCATCCGGATGGCCCGCGGGCACCTCCGTGCGCATTAGCCATCTCACGCGTTCGTCTATTCGGTGCCGGAGCTGGGCGATCTGGTGTCCGTCACCACGGACCCGGGCCTGATAACGCAGTTTCGCGGCGTGCATGAGGTAGCGGGCCAGGGGCGGCATGGCGACCTCGCCGTTGCTCCAGGTCCATGCGCTCAGAGACAGCTCTTGATCGCCAGGTGCGAGGACGACAAGGCACCGCTCGGGGCGGTCGTCGCCCGGGGTGGTCTCCCAGACCGCGATACCGTGGGGGCCGAGACGGCCCCGGCGCCACCAGCAGGGCTGGTGCTCGGTGGCGGGCAGGATCGCCCGTGCTTGCTGCGCGAGGGCCTCCAGCGGTGCGCACTCCTGGCCGGTGCACTTGGCTTGGTGGACTCGCACGACACCGAGCAGTGCGTCGGTGCCCCCGGCGGCCAGCTCGGTCCACCACCGGTCGAACTCGATCCAGCCCGGCGGGGATGTCGAACCGATCCGCAACCGGCGGGAGTCGGTGTCGGCGGGCGCGGCGAACACCATCGAGAAGTTGATCACGTCGTGGTCGCGGCGCATGATCGTCTGGTAGTCGGCTGCGGGGTCTTCCTGGGCGGCCACGGCAGCGGTCGGGGACGCGCGGCGCGGGTCGAGGGGCAGTG
>DASTBN010000259.1:0-2079 GCA_035712045.1 Pseudonocardiaceae bacterium | reverse complement strand
CGGTCCAGGTTTCCGTTCCGGCGCAGCGGGAGCTCGTCGACAACCTGAATATCGGCCGGCACCAGGTACTCGGGTAACTGGGATGCCAGATAGGCCCTCAGCCCGGCCGCCTCCACGGGTTCGGTATCCCGTTTGACCTGGGTGACGAAAACGTGCTGGCCGAGCCGCGACAGCGGGCTGGCCGCCCCGGGCAGGCACAGCGTCACCTCATCACCAGGGCGGCGCAGGATGGCCAGCCACTGCTCGCGGGTGAGCGAGCGGGTGCCGCCCATCAGCAGCGCCTGCGAGGTCATGATCTCATAGCGCTCCCGGGTGGGCTCAACGAGCACCAGGGAGCCGCCCGCGACCAGCAGCTCGCGCATCTGGCGAACCGCCTCGCCGATGTCACGGGCGGCGCTGAGGGCACCCGTGCACACAACCACGTCGAATGAGTGCGGCGCGAGCCCCTGCGGCCGGTACTCGGCGTCGATGTCGAACAGGCCGAACCGCACTCCCGGACGGCCGCGGACCGTTTCCTCGGCTTTGTCCAGGAAAAACCGCGATATATCGGTGACCAGATAGTCCAGCGAGCGCCCCGGCAACGCGGCGATCACACGCGCGGTGGTGGTACCCGTGCCGGCGCCGACCTCGAGCACCCGGAGCGGGACACCATGTGGCCGCGTGGAGGCGATCCGGCGAATGGCGGCGGCCGCCGCCTCAT
The DNA here is from genome assembly GCA_035712045.1 of Pseudonocardiaceae bacterium. Classification (GTDB taxonomy): domain Bacteria; phylum Actinomycetota; class Actinomycetes; order Mycobacteriales; family Pseudonocardiaceae. The sequence continues at coordinate 1,379 of DASTBN010000259.1, read as the reverse complement.
TGAGGTAACGGGCCAGCGCGTTGTCCGCGTACAACGCCCGGGCGATACGCAATCCCCCTTCGGGGAAGAATAGCTGGGATGGGTCGAGCGCGCCGGTCAGCAGTGCCGGTAACCGCGTGGCGCTGGCCCGGAGGTAGCCCAGCATCTCGGCCGGGCAGATCTCCTCCGCGCGCAGCGCCGCGACGTGATCCCAGGCCCGGGCGGCCGATCGGGAGCTCAGCGGTTCAGCCAGCCGCACACACCCATCGGCGTCCCGGATCAGCACTTCCTCGTCCACGAGGACACGAAGCCACCGGCGGATCACTTTGTGATAGGCCGGCCGCAGCCGGGGGGTGGTGAGTATCTCGTCGCGATGGTGGGTGTGCCGGGGATCGCGGAACAGCCCGAACGATCGCAGCCCGTGCACCATCGATACCAGCGCGGCACGGTTGAGCACTTCGATGAACCGCATGACCCGCCGATGGCTGATCGTGCGGGGTACCGCCCGTGCCATCTCGATGGCCACGCACAGCAGGTCCGGGTCGTCATCGCCTGGATGAGGGCGCCGGGCACCGGTCACGAAGGCCACCAGCCGGCGATCCCGCGCTGGATCAGCCACCACAGCGGCCGAGCCCACCGCCGGGTGGGTCAGTACCGCCGATTCGACCGTGGTGAGCCCGACACGATGACCGTTGACCGTGACCGAGTGCTCCGCCCGGCCGAGGAGCTCGATGACGCCGCCCGGCAGGACGCGGGCCAGATCCCCGGTACGGAGCAGCCGCTGACGGGTGCTCGGATGGATCACGAAGGGCCCGCTGGTGTCCCCGGACTCGACCAGATACCCCCGCGCGAGACTGGCACCGCCGATGTAGAGCTCGCCGGGAACCCAGTCCGGCCGTGGTCGCATCGCCCAGTCCAGGACGTGGCACGACTGGTTGGCCAGGGGATGGCCGTAGGGGATGCTCTGGGTGCCTGGCGCTACCTCCTCGATCGGGTAGTACGCCGACCAGAGCGCCGCCTCGGCCGCGCCGCCCAAGCTGATCATCCGTAACCGAGGCAGCCGCTCGCGGATCCGCCCGGGCAAGGTGACCGGAATCCAGTCACCCGAGAGCAGCGCCAGCCGCAACGACGCCAGCCCCCGGGCCGGGACGGCATCGAGATGATCGCCGAGCAGCCGCAGCTGAGCCGGCGCCGAATTCCATAGGGTCACACCGTGGGCGGCGATCAGCTCCGCCCAGTGCCTGGGATCGGCGTGGCGTGGCGCGCTGGGCAGGACCAGCGCGCCACCGGCACCCAGCACCCCGAAGATGTCGTACACCGCCTTCTCCGAACCCAGCTCGGCCAGCCCCAGCACACGGTCCCCGGCGCCGATGCCGAAGCGCGTGGTGATGTCCTCGACC
>DASTBN010000258.1:0-9856 GCA_035712045.1 Pseudonocardiaceae bacterium | reverse complement strand
GCGACGGCGCGCGGCCGTGTCGTTGTCCATGTCGGCTGCTGCCAGTGGTGATCCCATCACCCAGCTGGATTGGGTCGTCGAGACATTTCAACAGGTCAACCAGGCGCTTTCGAAGACGGCGCTGGGCCGCTCCGAGCTGATCGCGCTGGGCGGCCTCCTCGCGCAGATTAGTGGCGCGCTCCTGGTGCTCACCGATCAACTCAGCGCCGCCACGCAGCACTACGACCGCACCCAGGCGCATCGCCCATGGGCCAGCGGGGCCGGGCCGTCACGGTGCGTGACGGCGGGCAGTGCCCTGCAGGGCTGCCGTGAGGGGATCCGTGCCACCTATCTGGCCGCCCAGGCGTTCCGCGCCGATCTCAAATAATGCCATTTCTCACGGTGCGGGTGTACCCGCCCTTAGCGCTATCGAGCCAGACGAATTGCTGCTCGGCGGTGATGGTGGGGCGGGCACCGTCATCGTCGCGGTCTGCCCGGACTTCGCACCACGAGCCGTCGGGGGAGTGCAGCACCGTGTTCCGAGGTGACTCGTTGGAGCTGTCGCCGCGCAAGCTGAATGTGGTGGCGGGCGGGAGCGCCCAGTGCGCGAAGAACCAGAACGCGCTGTTCTCCCAAGGCCGGACCAGATCCAATGTGGTGGTGCGCTGGCGTTGGCCAACTGCACGGGTTTGGAGGCCGCCGCAGCCCTGGCGGGATGATTGACCCACAACACCGGCAGTGACGACAGCACCCCGCCCAGCCCGTACTGGCTTCCAGAAATGCGTGGTGGCGCTCGGCGCCAGTCAATTGTGGTGGGAATTGGAAGGTGGCGGGATTGCGATACCAGATCGACCGCAGTCCTTCCAGTTCGATATCACATCCTGATGTACGCAACCATCCCGACCATTGGTGGTCACCCAGCCATGCCTCGATACTCAGCCGCGTAGGGAACCACATGGTGTCCACCCGGCACACGGGCACTCTGCGGTGTCGCAGCGCGAGGACCATCTGGTCAGCGCTGACGTCGAACTCGCGTGCCAGGATCAGAACCGTCATGCCGGGCAGGGGTTATCCGGCATGAAATCATAGGTCCAGTCCTCGGAGCGCTGGGATCACCGGCCGTCCGCATACGGCTTGGTACCGGTGAGCGGTGTCCGCGCTGTCACCGACCCAGTGATTGTGACCATCCGCAACGCAGGTCATCGATATCAGCATGCCCAAATGCGGTTCACCATGGCTCCGGCTGCCGGGTGTCGGTCCTGTCGGATCTCACGACGCACCGCATGGATCCTTTCATGACTAGACAGCATAATTCGTATAGTTCTAGAGCTCCTCGTCCATGTCAAGCGGTATGGGCGCCTTGTATCTCAGTTGTCGTAGCCTCGATACTGGCCAGGACATGCATAATTCGAGTGAGGGGTAGCTGATGCGCTACGTCCGGATTGTGATCTTCAGAGCCATGTGGCGGTGAATCTTCCGCGGTAAGTGGCGTTCTACCTGACGCCGACGGCCAGGGACTCGGGGGCGGCATCGCCGATGAGGGTGAGCTGGTTTATCTCCATGATGGCCTGGATCTAGTTCAGCAGCGTCAGCAGATGCCTAGCGCGTGATCACGCTGCGGGGGACTCGGCGGGCCGTTGTCCTCCTGCGCTGTCCTGGGCAGGTGTCATGGGTACCGTGCCCAACTGTGGTGGAGGTGTGGGGTCACGATGGCGTCGACGCCGCTGCAGCACTCTCCAGCCGCCGATGGTAGCGATGACCACCGGGATGCTTCCCAGGATGAGCTTCCCGATGGCCATTGACAGCATGGAAGTCAGTGCGCTGTCCCCGGAGCGAAAGATGATCCACACGATGACGATCACGGCGACGAGCAGCATGCCGACGGCAATCAGGGCATCGCGGCGGATCTTCTGATCCTTGACCCAGCCATCGATGGTGCCGCGCCACGACGGAGTGTCTTCGGTGGGTCTTTGGTCGGAGCCGGCTTGGCGCGGAGGTGGAATTGCCGTCATCGGGCTCATTCCTCGTTGCGAGTCTTGCGCTGCGGCATGTCGGCGGGGTGTCGTGTACCGCATGCCATGCCAGCCTCAGTCCTCGCTGACAGCGCTTCGTCGAGGCTTCCTGTTGCCGGTCACAACGACACCTTCGTCCTTGAGATCTATCAGTACTAAGGAGAACGAAAGTTTCCGGACCGTGTTCGTATAGTGGGGTTATGCGTGGACGTAGGCCAGCTTGGGATCTCCGAAGAATCCGCGGACGATGCCGGGGCATTTCTTGAGTCGTTCCAGGGCCTCGATGGCGACAGCTTTGAGATCATCTCTGGTCAGGGGCACGGCTCTCGCGATGCGGTCGTGCTTGACGTTCTTGTTGACCCATTCGTCCGGGTTCAGCTCCGGGGAGTAGGGCGGGAGGAAAAACAGCTCCAATCGCCCCCGCGTGCTGGCAACGTACTCTTTGACGATTTTCGCCTTATGGACCGAGGAGCCATCCACCACCAAAAAGACCGGGGTGTCAAAGTCGTGGAGCAGGCATCCGAGGAACTCGATGAATCGCTGGGAGTTCATGGAGCCTTCGTGAACCTGGAAGCTCAGCTCGCCCCGCTGCCCGATCGCTGAGACCATTTTAATCGCGTGGCGCTCCGCAGAGGCGGTCACCACCGGTGTCTGCCCCACCGGGGCCCAGGTGGTGCCCGCATGGTAATCGGTCCGGACCGATGCCTCATCAGCGAAAAGGATGGTCGCGCCGACTTGCGCCGCACGGGCCTTGATCGCCGGGTACTCCTCGCGCTTCCATTTCTCCACGCGGGCCGGATCCTGTTTCCAGGACCGGTACAAGGGCCGCTGTGGTGACATCCCGAGTTTCTTGAGTATCCGTCCCACCGTGACCAGTGAGACCTCCTTACTGAACGTCTTCTTGATGAGATCCCTGATCAGGGCACGGGTCCACAACGCCACGCCAAGGCTGTACGTTCGCGGATCCTTGCCGTTAATCATCGTGAAGAGCCGGATCATCTCACTGTCATCCAGTGTGGTCGGGCGGCCCGAGGCGAATTTCGTGGATATCGCGGCGAGCCCGCCCTCACGGTAATCCGCGACCCAGTCAAAAACCGATGACCGGCCCACACCCAGGATCTCCGCGATCCGGTCAGCACTGAGCCCGTTATCGTACATCTGGACGGCGGCGAGCCGTTCCTCGTTGGTCGCCCGGCGACCTTTCTTGGCCATGCGCCAAGTATCGCACAAAATTGCCCCAAAGTCCAGAAATTTACGTACTGATTAGTACCGGGCGAACTGAGACGTGAGGTCGCCGGTGCTGTGGTCAACTCCTGAGCCCTCCGTAGATCAGTCAGCCCGCGCCGTAGGCGGATCGGAAGCAAATGGGCAGGCCGGGAACGGCGTAGCGGAAGGTCTCTCAGTGCACAGGAAAGCTCTCGCTACCGTGCCTACGCCAAGCAAACTTGTGGGCGAGGAGCGCATATGCTGCACGCGCACGAATTGCCGGTACAGAGCTGAATCGGCAGGAACTCGATCAAAGATCCGGCGGAGGTACCAGGAAGCCACACGGGAGAATAAGGGAACTTGGTGATTTCGCCAGGCTAGATCATTCGTCGTGGCCAAGAGCCAAGGTATACGAACGATCCTTGCCGCGTGCTTCTGATAAAGCTTCGTACAGTTGCCACGATCCAGACACTCACCCAGCGCCATGGCCTGTAAAGCGGCGACCGTCATACCTTGCGCATAAAGAGGATTGAATACACAGACCGAGTCGCCAAGTGCAGCGAGGCCGACCGGCCAGTCCTTGCAACGGTGCAGTAAACGCCATCGATTGTTTCGTTCCGAAAAACGATGTAAGTCCCCATCGGGGGAGTGCTCCCTTAAGTACTTGGATACGAATTGGTTTGGCAACGACTTCGCGAATTCGTGGAACTCGGTGGCATTTTTCGGTGCAGGTTCCCCGTCAGCTGCCAGCATTACCACCATGCACCGATCCCGTTCGATAGCAACGATCCCGGCACCCCGCCGTTGGTAAGGTGCCAGGGGATATGTTCCAAACACGTGAAGCCCATTCTCGGGATGGCCGCGATATAAGCGCGTTGTATAACTCACGTCGGCCGGGACAACACGTTCGCGAACAGCGGTGACGCCTATACCCTCGACCAGCCGGGAAGTCTGAGATCTTCGACCGGTGGCATCGACGGTAAGATCTGCATAGATGTCAGATCTTTCGCCGAAGCGTCGGCCCCGCACGCCCCGGACCACTGACGGCACTCCCTCCGAAATGAGACTTTCGACTCGAAAACCGCCGACCAAGCCGACATTATGGCGCGACAACAACCTGCTGCGCAGATGCCATTCAAGGAAGGGGCGGCTAAACGTTTGAAAGAATACGCCAGTCGGCTTAAGAGGCGTATAACCAGAGGGAAACTGGAATTGTGCCAACGTGCCGAAATCCCCAATAGGAACGCCACCCGCGGCCAATCGCTCACGGAAACCCGGAAAAAGACGCTCCAGGGTCAAGGCGCCGAGCTCGAGTAAGAAATGAGGCTGGTACCCCTGGGGAGCGCCACGCCGAAACGTTGTCTCCGGACCGATCTCATCCCGATCCACCACAGTCACCCGACCAAACCGTGATGCGAGCGCCTGCGCAGCGCACAAGCCGGCGATGCTCGCACCAATCACGACGGCGTGGTCACGATTCTCGGCGAGTTTGCTCAAACCCTTGCCGGCCGCGCTCTTTTGTCCGCTCAACATCCTTGCGGCACTCCTTTCAAAGATAGCGCCACCAAAGCTGGCGCCTCCAGCTTGAGCAACCCGGGCAGCGGCAGCTCCAGCGTATCGACCCAAAGCCCGCACGGTTTCCGCGACCCCGGCGAACAAAATTAGCGGCCGCCACCGCGGCAAACCGTATACCCACATGGGCGCATCGGGATCCCCTTCTGATGCCGATGGTCAAGGTTGCGGCAACTCGAGCCCTTCCTGGTGATCACCCGGGCGATTCCGCCCAGTCTCGCTGGTGTGCCTCCTCAAGGAGGGCCTGGACGATCTCGCTTTCCGGCACGGTCCTGACGACTTCGCCACGGGACGAAGATCTGGCCCTTGCCGTTGCCGCAGGAGACGCCGAGATCGGCTTCACGGGCTTCGCCGGGGCCGTTGACAACACAACCCATGACAGCGATGCGCAGCGGGACGGGAAAGCCCTCGAAGGCGGCGGTGACTTGCCCGGCCAGGGTGCAGACATCGACCTGGGCGCGCCCGCACGAGGGACAGGAGACGATTTCCAAGCGCCGGGGCCGCAGGCCGAGGGATTCGAGGACCTGGCTGCCGACTTTGACCTCCTCAACGGGTGGCGCGGACGGCGAGACCCGGATGGTGTCGCCGATCCCGCGGGACAGCAGCGCACCGAAGGCGACCGCGGACTTGATCGTGCCCTGGAACGCCGGCCCTGCCTCGGTCACGCCCAGGTGCAGCGGGTAGTCGCAACGCCCGGCCAGCTGCCGGTAGGCAGCGATCATGACCAGCGGATCGTGGTGCTTGACGGAGATCTTGATGTCCCGAAACCCATGTTCTTCGAACAACGAGCATTCCCACAAAGCCGACTCGACCACCGCCTCCGGGGTGACGCGGCCATATTTGGCCAGCAGCTGCGGATCCAGCGAGCCCGCGTTGACCCCGATACGGATCGGCACATTGGCATTGCCAGCGGCCCGGGCAATCTGGGCCACCTTGTCATCGAACTTCTTGATGTTGCCCGGGTTGACCCGGACCGCAGCGCAGCCGGCGTCAATCGCCGCGAAGACGTAGCGGGGCTGGAAGGGGATATCGGCGATCACCGGGATCTGGGACTTCCCGGCGATCACCGGCAAGGCATCAGCGTCGTCCTGGCTGGGCACCGCGACACGCACCGCGGTGAGCCCGGCGATCTGCCGCAGGGTGGCATTGCCACGCCCAGATTCGATCCCAGGTGCCCACCGACCCCGGAAACCTTGGCAATCAGGAACTGGCGGATCTCCCTGCGCAGGGGCAGCAAGCGCCACGCCGCGCAGCGCCGGGAACCGGGCCCGCAGCGTGGCGATGATCTCGGTGGTCTCGTCCGCAGCCAGGGTGGTCTGCGTCAGGTACGACACCCGCTGCGGATCGCCGACCGTCAGCTCCGCGACCTTCTCGACACTTTGCACCAGGATCGCCTGGCTGGGAGCCTCGCCCAGGGTGCCTTCGGTCTCCTCGTGCCCGGCGTGGCCGATCAACACCACGGTGTCGCCCCGGGCGGAGAACACCACGGTCGCGCCGTCGGGTACGGCGTCCAGCTCGTCGACGAACACCGCTCCGCGTGTTTCGAGATCAGCGATCACGTGCGTGTTGTGCACGATCTGCTTGCGCACATAGATCGGGGCGCCCCGCGCCTTGAGCAGTTGCTCGACCACCGCGATGGCGCGTTCCACCCCGGCGCAAAACGACCGTGGTGAGGCCAGCAGGACAGTCAGTGCCATGAGTGGCTCCGGGGTTTAGTGGTCGCGGTGGGTGGCCAGCCGGGCCAGCGCACTCAGCTCGGCGGCGGCTTTCGGTGCCGGGCTGGCGCAGTGCAGCTCCCGCATCGCCTGGGCGACCAGCTCGTCAGCCTGCGCCTGACTCCAGGCCCGCCCACCGGCGGCGTCGATCAGTTCCGCGGCGTGGGCCGCGTCGGTTGCGGACAACGGCTGGTCCCGGTGGTATAGCGCGACCAGCTCGTGCCCCGCCGGGGTGTGCGAGGTCAGGGCGGCAACCACGGGGAAGGACTTTTTGCGGCTGCCCAGATCTGAGTGCACCGGCTTGCCCGTCACCGCCGGGTCGCCCCAAATCCCCAGCAGATCGTCCACGTGCTGAAACGCCAAACCCAGGTAAATCCCGAAGCCGCGCAGATACGCCACCTGCTCCGGGCGGCCACCGCCGAATACCGCGCCCAGTGCGCACGCGCACCCGATCAGCGCGGCGGTCTTGCCTTCGGCCATCCGCACGCATTCGGCCAGCCCCACCTCGACGCGCTGCTCAAAAGACAAGTCCGTGTTCTGGCCGTCGAACAGGTCCTGGACCGCGGCGGAGAGCATCCGGATGGCGTCGGTGGCGGCCGGATGCCGACTACCGGCGAGCACATCGATGGCCAAGACCAGCAAGGCGTCCCCGGCCAGGATCGCCGGGTTGACCCCGAACACACTCCAGGCAGTACGGCGATGGCGGCGGGTGAGATCACGATCCATCACATCGTCGTGCAGCAGCGAGTAATTGTGCACCAGCTCCACCGCCACCGCAGCCGGCACCGCCGCTGCCGCCGTCCCGCCCGCGGCTTGGGCGCACAGCAGGGCCAGCGCCGGCCGGATCGCTTTGCCCCCATTGACCCGTACCGGGTGGCCGTGCTCATCCCACCAGCCCAGGTGATAACCAGCGATGTGCGACATCGACGAGGGCAGGGTGCCGACCGCTGTGCGCAGCGCGGGTTCGACCACACCGCGACTCCACGCGAGCACCTCGCGGGCTGATCGCGCTAGCACCATCCCGCCGGTGATGGTCACGGTTATCTCCACCCCTCCGCTTAGCGGCCGATCTCGGCGTTTTCCAGAACTCCCAGTCACATCGGGTGCCCGAACGGCCACCGGGTAATACGCGCTCACCAGATAGGAAATGATCATTTTGTCGTCGATGGCTCCCGGAAGACCAGGAGCCGGCCGCAGCACCGGGTCTTACGCCGGGGACAGTCGTCCGGCGACGGTGCTGATGTGGCGTGCGCGCGCCGACAGGACCAGCGCGGACACCCCCGCGATGATGCTGAACAGCCCGAACACGGTTGCCAGCGACAGGGCGCCGATATCGGGTCGAAGTGCGAGCACCACGCCCAGCGCGATCGACACCAGGCCACCGAGGGCCCACATCGCCCGCTCGCCAGCCGTCTGACCCTGCCAGAAGGCGAGGATGACCTCCATGATGCCGGTGACCAACGCCCACGCCGCGATCCAGATGGTCAGCACCAGCGCCGTCAGCCCGGGCCAAAGCAGGGCAACTAATCCGGCGGCGAACGAAAGCAGGGCGAGAAAAAGGTATCCCGCTACCGGGCCGGCACGGTCGCCGCTAAACGCACGTGCCGCATCACTGCCGGCGGCCAAAAACGCGTAGACGGCGAACAGGATGACAAAAGCGCCGACCGTGATATTCGGCCACGCGACAGAGACGACCCCAATAGCAACCGCGAGGATCCCCCGCCAGAGCAGGGCCGATGACACAGACGAGAACATAAGACGCTCCGCTCCTCAGTGGGGGTCAATAGATAATTCTGATGCGGTCATCAACGGCGATGATGCCGCGGGCCTATCAGAGACGGCCCCGGCCGGTGTCTGGCTGGTCATGGCCAGCCCCCCTCACGGGCACCGCGCCAAGGTTCCGCGGCTGGACCCGCCGGCGAGGGCACCATGCACAAGCACGATCATCCGTTTGACATCGGCTTGATCTGGCATAAGGCTTCCCTCCCGACTTGATCTGCCAGTTGATAACGCCAGCAGAGTCGCACACGGGACAGCGCGTCACCCCCGTCAAAGCCACGGGTCAGCACCCTGGTCTATGACTGGCCCAGATCAGCTGCGGTTAGGCGATCAAAGGCCTGGCCAGGAAGGTGTGGGTGCCGAACTGGCCATCCATGGCGGTGACCTGCGGCATCGCTGGACCGTGGTCGTGGGGCATGATTGTCGGTCGTGGCGCTGTGGCTGCTGTATCTGATCTTCCGGCAGCTCACGGCCTGGCTGGGACTGCTGGCCCGCAGCGCACAATCGAAGAACGCCGAGATCCTCGTGCTGCGCCACGAGGTCGCCGTGTCGCGTCGCCAGGTCAGCAGACCGCGACTGTCCTGAGCAGATCGGGCGGTGTTTACGGCACTGACCGGGTTGCTGTCCCCGGCCTGCCGACTGCATCGCATCGTCACTCCCGCCACCATCATGCGATGGCGCCGGGACTTGGTGAAGCGGCGCTGGACTCAGCCCCGACACCTGGCGGGAGTCACCGCCAACCCCAGCGGTGCCTGGGTGGCCCGGCAGGCGCGGTTTTCTCATGGACCTCGGCGACCGTGCGGCGAGTTCCGGTTGATCCGGGACCGCGATAGCAAGTTCACCAGCGTTTTGATGGCGTGTTCGTCAGCGAGGGTATTCGCATCCTGCGTACCCTGGTGCGGGCGCCCCGGGCGAACGCGATTGCCGAACGATGGATTGGGGATCTGTCCGTCAGGGGCCGATCAGGTTGCGGATGCGCCGTCCGACGTTGGCGTGCCGGTCGGGATGCAGCGCGGCGATCGGGTCATTGCCGGTGATCCAGGATCTGGGTATCGCGCTGACCCGGTCGAGCACGGCCTAGCCGGTGTCGGGGATGAGTTCGGTGACGACGCGTGAGCCGGGCTGGCCGACATTGCGGATCGGTATGGCGAGCATGTTGTCCTCGCCCAGTTCGAGATACAGGTCGCTGGAAAACGACTAGCCAGGGTTCAGGTCCCAGCACCCCGCCCCTGAATGTTCCATACCTCACCGAACCGAGGGGGCCTACGCGGCGTCGCCGCTATCCCGGCGGGCTTCGCTGAGACGGTCCATCTCGGTGACCGCGCCGACGATGAGCTGGGCCCGCTGCTGGTCATAGGCTGGCCCGGTCAGACCCGCAGCGGCACACCATCGTGCGTGGCGGGCCAGCGCGTCGCGCATCGTCTCCAGCCGGGTACATCGGGAGATCCACGCCGACACGCTCATCCCGTGCTCGGCGGCCACGGCCACCGCGTCCTGGTAGACACCCTCATCTATCGTGATCGTGACCCACGTCGTCGACATACCCATCCCGCTACACCGGGACGCATACCAAACGATGCTCACACCGGATAT
>DASTBN010000257.1:0-5446 GCA_035712045.1 Pseudonocardiaceae bacterium | reverse complement strand
TGTCATGCGGGCAGTACCAAGTTGCGCCCTAGATCGCTTCGCATGCCGTTTCCTGTGCTCTCGGCACTGGAACGCGATGAGGCGGGGAGATGCTAGTTGTGACGGCCGATTCTCAGCGCTCACTGCTGCGTGAATATCGCCTTCGGGACCGGACTGAACGCCCACACTGCTGCGTGAGCGATCAAGGCCGTTCCGTACGGGCAGATGCCAGGGAAAGGGGTGGTGGCGTGGTGCGGGCATCCACTGTCCTGGGATGTGCTGGTGCGCCGGTCAGCATCAGGCCGCGCCTGGTACCGGTGGTCCCGGGATGAGCGCGGTTGAGGGCCCGCAGCTGCGGGCCGCGAAACGGCTGCTGGACCTCGCCAGAAACCAGGGCTTCACCTTCCAGCGGATCGCCCCAGGTGAGGACGGGCCGCTGTTCGCCCGGCGGGACACCCCCGAATACCGGGACGAGATCTACATCGGCGAGTTCTCCGGCTCCTGCCACGCCACCCGGGCCCGCCGCAGCTACCTGATCGTGCCCAGCGGACTGCCCGTCACCGCCCGCGTGAGCGGAGATGCCCTCACCGTCTTGACAGCCTCGGCTGCCGCCGAGCCGACGCCCCTTTGGCTCCGGCCGGTCGCCGGGTGAGCCGCGGACGCATGTGCTCACCATCGCCACGTCCGCCCCGTGCTCCCGGCGACCGGCCAGTCCCCCCGACCACACCACCCCATCCGAAAGAAAGTCACACCGGCCATGACCGATCCGAGTGATGCACCCGCCGAGCCAGACTTCTACGCGACGGCAGATCACTGGCTCAGCCGGGGAACCGAGAGCGTCGATCACCCCGATCAGGCACACCACTGCCTGCTCGCCGGAGTCGGCTACGCCCTGCTGGCCGCCGTCCAGATGGACTGCAAGCACTCCAGCGCCCTCAACCGCCGCATGATCGAATCCCCGCCCAGCGCGAGGGCCACAACCCATTCCGGCGCTGGCAGAGGACCCGGCGGGCAAACACCATGACACCCTCAAGCGAGAGCGGAAAGCAAGCACGGCCCAGGGGCCGGCAGACTGTTCGCCCACCTCGATCAACGGCAGACCTCACTCAGCGGCGAGTTCGGAGATGAGAGAGGACGCCGCTGAGTTCCGGACCCGGCCAGTCGAGCACCGGCCAACTCCTTCCTGGCCAGGCCCTGCCTCCTACGGCGCCGCCGGATGAACACCAAACACACGGAAACCTCAATCAAAATCAGCGACGAATCCCATACCGGCGCCAGGCAATTCATCCCCTATTGCTTCACCATGGGCTGCCAGTGGATCGGAAACCCGCACAGCGACACACAGTCCGCCCACGAAGAAGGAAACGCCCACCTCGCGAAAGTCATCAACTCCGCCTCGGTGACCGCGCGCCGATCCCGGGCCGCACGCTCACCAGGCCGAACCGCGGCGGAGCCACGCCGGGTGAGCTGAATGAGCGGTCACAAGGGCGGCTACACCCCGAGCACCGCGCCGACCGCGTGGGCGTACATCGATCGCGGGCGCGCGCCCGGATTCACCATCAGGTGGAAACGAGGCGATCCGCTCGCCTACGTGCTCAGCGGCCGGCGAGATGACCACGGGACGCACGACGTGCTGGACACCATCCCCGTCCCGCCAGCGGGCTGGACCGACCACGCGGAGCTCCGCCAGCTCGGCGAGCGATGGATGAGGACCAGAAGCACCTAACCCTCTGGGGCAACACGGCTGACGACCCTAACCACCATGCCGAGGCGGAGCGTCCATAGCCGGGTAGCCCGTGTCATCCCTGCGGCAGGTTCCCGCTCCCGCCGAACCCTAGGCGTCGCTGCTGCTGTTCGCGCCCGGCGCACCGCGAGAGGGCTACTTCGAGGGCCTGGCCAGTCTCGCGGGCATGAGTGACGAGCAGCGGCGGGAATTCTTCCTGCTCCATAACAATCACTGGGTATAACCCCTGGCGCGGTTCAGCCAATCCAGGTAGAGGTCGGCGTGAACTGGATCAGGTCGTTAATCAGTTCCTGGGGGCTGCGATGGCAGCGGGCGGCGGGACGTGCCGGGCCCAGGGCTCCCAGCGCCCGCACACGGCTGAGCTCAGCGATGAAGTCGACGACCAGTTCCGGTGCGGGCACCAGCGGCTCGCCCAGGTAGCGGCGAACCACGGACTGGTCCGTGGCGACATGGTAGAGCTGGCAGCACCACCCGTGGCATTCGTCCCAGCTGGCATGGCGTGCCACCCAGGCTGACGGGTCCTGGTCGGCTGGCTTGCGGGGTGGGTCGAAGGTGATACCGCAGCCCAGGAACCGGGGCCCGGGCGTCAGCTCAGCCGTGTGGATCACGATTCCGCGTCGGCTGAGGCCTCCGGCCACCGCGCCCAGGTAAGCGGTGAGGTAATAGGCGCTGTAGTGATCGAAGTGTGCCGGATCACCCTCAGCCCTCGACGGGCGACAGGCTGACATCGAGATCGGCCAACTCCGGGTAGATGTTTTTGATCTCGTCGCCGTGGTCTTCCCACAGTGTGGTGAACGAGTATTCAGCATCAGCGACCTGGTCCTGTCGGTAGAAAAGCCACTCACGGCTCGGCAACTGCTCATCCTCTGCCTGTGGAACGGATTGAACCAGCATCTTCTCACCGTTCGTGTCGGTGACCACGCCCTGGTCGATGACGTGTCGGCGGGCTTCCGGCGGCAGGTTTCCCCGCTTGGCTATCCGGACGTTGATCCCCGCCCGCGCTTGCGCCGTGATGATCTCCCGTGCCGGTTCGGCCATGAGGTCGTCCAGCACGAAGATTCGCCGGACTGTCAATTTTCCGGTTTTGATCTGCTCGGCTTGCCGCGCCAGATACTTGCGCCCCGGCTGGGAGGACCAGTACGCGAGGCCGTTGACGTGGACCATCGATAGCTCACGAATCTGGTCCAGAGGGAGAGAGTGAAAGCTGTAAAATTTGCCCGTGGCTATCTTGGCCTCGCCGTCGGCGAGATCACTCATGAACTGCGCGACTTCGCGATGGTACGCGTCCATGATCCTGCGGAAGAACTGATGATCCTGATCTTCGATGGCCGACCAATGACCGGCCACCTCGGCCACGAAGGCCTGGCATTGCGGACTGGCATTAGCCACCGGGACGAGGCGCACCATCGCATCGGTCAGCGCATCAACCTGTAGCCGCGTCTCTTCCACCTTTTCGCCGAGCCGCCGCACCTGGCCGCCGAGCATCTGCTGCGCGGCATCGATCTGAAGATACTGCTCGACAGCTGCGGTGATCACCCAGCCTACGAGCACCACCACGATACTGACCTGCAGCTTGATGTCTGAATCCACCATCGGGGGCACCACCGCGAGCACTATGGCCGCGATCGCGCCCCACGCCCAGGCACGCTTCCACCAGGGCCGGCCTGCCGCTTCGACGGGCACTGTCATCGCCTCATTCCTGGGATGGTCATCGCCCTATGCCCATCGCCCTATGCACAGTGCCGTTCACAAGGCGGGGAAGCCGGGACATCATCGATCATTTCAGCGGCGGTGACCGTCACCGCGGGACACTGGACGCTGGCCAGGCAGGCTCGCGCCACCGCTCCCAGCGCCGCACCGCCGAGGTGACCGGGTCGCAATCTGCGGCCCAGCACGAGCAGGTGTGCCTTGGCGGCGTACCGGAGCAGCACGGGGACCACCTCACCCTCGATCAGGACAGGCCGCACCCCGGCTTCGGAGGCGTGGCCGATGGCTGCGGTCAGTAGCGCGCTGGACGCCGCCCGCTGCCGCTCACGAGAGAGCACCCCGCGCAGAGGGGCGTACGGTGCCAGCCGTTCCCCCGGTGGCGACCAGGCGTGAACAGCCCAGATCTCCGCCCCGCGCAGCCGAGCCTGCCCGGCGGCCCATCGCAGGGCTGCCGTGGAGCTCGCCGAGCCGCTGACTCCCACGACGATCAGTTCTCCCGGCCTCACACATCTCGACCGTAGGTCCCCGCGCCCAGGCCAACCCCAGGGTTTCCACCAGGTTCTACGGGGTGCCTCGCCACGTCACACGTGGTATCGATCAAGCCCGGCTGATCACGTGATGACGCGGTGCACGCCCGTGCCTCCCGCTACGCCTGATCGAGCCGACGGCGGTGAGTCACCGTCACATCTCACAGAGTCACGACGTGACCTAAAGCCTGGTGGGATCCCCGATGTTCGACGATCATCCCCGCACCTAGCGTGCAGGTTATGGCACGCAAGATTCTCTGCATTCTCTCGGAATGGGGCTACTGGGGTGAAGAACTCGTGGGCCCGCTCGACGCTTTGGACCGGCACGGTTACGAGGTGATCTTCGCGACCAGTAAGGGGAAGCGGCCATCGCCGTTGCCGCCGAGCGAGGACCCGCGTTTCATCGACCCCCCACTTGGTCGGCCCGTGACCTCTGAAGAAAACGCCCGGAAGACCCGCGAACTCAGCGAATCCAGCCGGCTGGATAACCCGGTGAATCTCTCGGCCTGGCTGCCTGAGATGCCGTACCACAGCTCGCCCAATTACTTGCGCGAGATGGAAAGCTACAACAACCGCCTGGACGAGATCCGCGCCGAGATCGAACGCACCTACGACGCGATCCTGATCGTAGGGGGCAGCGGCCCCATCGTCGACATGGTCAACAACTACCGTGTTCACGAGCTGATTCTCATATTCTACGGGCTCAACCGCCCGATCGCGGCGGAGTGCTACGGCGTCACCTGCCTGGCGTTCGCGCGCAACCAGGACGACCGCAAGAGCATCATCTGGGGCCGTCACGTCACGGGGCACCCCATCGAGTACGACTATCACGACGGCACGGGTTTCGTCGGCACCGACTTCAACATGGGGCCGCCGCCGTATCCGCTGGAGTACATCCTGCGTGACGCCGTTGGACCCGAGGGACAGTTCCATGGGAACGTCGGTCATGAGATCTCAGTGATCGCGGACTACCCGTTCATCACTGGGCGATCCACCGGTGACTCCTACACGACCGGCCGGGTCCTGGTCGAGGTACTCGAGCGCGGGCTGCGTTACTACGGCTGGCGCGGTCCCGATCGGGCTGGCAGCTCCGACGCCGAGCTGGCCATCCGGTCATGAGTGCTCCCGCCGGGATCAATACTGGCCGGGCGGTCGCGAGTGGCAGCGCCGCGCACCGCACCGGCCGCTTCGCGCTGTTCGAGCAGCTGCTCGCCGACGACGTCCGCTACCTGTTCGGTAATCCGGGGACTGTCGAGCAGGGATTCCTCGACGCGCTCTCCGACTTTCCAGCGCCGCGGTACATCCTCGCACTTCAGGAGACAGTGGCGGTGGGGATCGCGGACGGTTATGCCCGCGCGTCCCGCCGGCCCGCCCTTGTCCAGTTGCACACTGGCGTCGGCCTGGGCAACGGCATCGGAATGATGTATCAGGCCAAGCGGGGGCACGCGCCGCTCGTGGTGCTCGCCGGTGATGCCGGGGTGTGCTACGA
>DASTBN010000256.1:0-2265 GCA_035712045.1 Pseudonocardiaceae bacterium | reverse complement strand
AGGTGTGCTGGATCGCCGCGCTCACGCAGTCACCGCAGTAACCGGGGTCCGTCTGGCCACCGTCCGGGGCGCTGGTCACCGGCTCGCCGCAGACCGCCAGGCGCGTACTCGCCGGGTACCCCCGCCGGAACACCTCGCCGGGGACTACTAGGTGACCACCTTCCCGCGTGTCGGCGCTCATGACATGGCCCGTTCACGGCAGCGCTGGCACGGGCCACGCCCCGGATCGATCATGCTCGCCGCTGGGAACCGGGTACCACAAAAACCCTGGTAGTCGCCCCGTTGGCGACCCGCCAGCAGTTCATCGGGGCTCACCTGGTGCGCTAACCCGGTCTCGGCGCACACCACCTCAATCCCCGGTAAGCGCCGCACCGGAACCCCAGCCGGAGCGGACGACCAGCGCCAGCGGGACCGCTGCGGTGCGGCGCGATGCCTGCCTGCCCTCACCAGCTGCCCGCCTCGCGCCGGCACTCCGGGCACACCTGCTCCGGGATCGGGGGCAACGCCAGCTCCGGCGGCCCGTCCACCAGCCGCCCCG
This sequence comes from Pseudonocardiaceae bacterium, assembly GCA_035712045.1. GTDB lineage: Bacteria > Actinomycetota > Actinomycetes > Mycobacteriales > Pseudonocardiaceae. Next base: position 1,727 of record DASTBN010000256.1, on the reverse strand, counting down.
GCGACTCGCCGACCACCCGCACCGTGGGCTTGGGGATGAACTGCGCACCACAGAGAGCCAGCACGGCGCCATCACTACCCAGCCACCCGCGATGAGTGTCATGGTCGCCCAGCGACCGCAAATACCAGGCCAGCGACTTCTCAGAGGATGTGGTGGTTTCGCCCATGATCGGTAACCATCACCGATTAGCATCCGCCGATGTCCACTCGAACGGACATCAGACCCGTGGATTACGCGGGCAGACCGGCGCGGTACGCCATGCGCCGCAGCTCCCGGCCAGCCGGGGAGTCCGGGCGCACACGCCCGCGCAGCTCGCCGAGCACCTCACGGACGAAGGGGTCACGCTGCACGCGGTGGGGGTGGATCTCCTCGGCGCGGCGCAACGCTTTCACAGCGTCATCCTGGCGTCCCCGCAACCGCGCCAGCGCACGCCCGTACACCGCCCAATAGTGGGCCCGGTTCACGGTAAAGGGGTGACGTTCGGGATCGACCCCCCGCGCGACACCGGCCACCTGATCAGGGTCGCCCGCTTCCAACGCCAGAGACATGCGGGTATTCGCCGCGTCCACTGGCCCGTGCACATACCCCGTGGAGTCGGCCTCACCAGCCGTGCCGAATCGCCCGGCCAGTTCCTCAACCTCGCCCAACGGCGCCGCGACATCACCCGGGCGCCCGTTCAGCCACGCGGACGCCGCATGCAGGCTCGTGATCTTGGCTACCAGACCGGCGGTCTCCGCCGTAGTGGGCGGCATGGTCAACGCATCGAGCTCGGCTTGACCGGGCGCGAACGCGCCGCTATGCAGCAGCGTGTCGGCCACGACCATGCCGGCCACACCGAGCATGGTGACCGTGTCGCGTTCCTGGGCCAGCCGGCGCGTGAGAAACATAACGCGGCGGATCAGGTCAGTCGATGCGGTTGCTTCTATGAGCCACCACCGTGTGACGTGCGCATGGAGATAGACCCCCAGCTCCAGCACCTCGTCGTGATCGGCACCGGTAGCTAGCGTGGTATGAAGGTTCCGCACCAGTGCTGGCAGGTCTGTCGCGACCTCGGCGGTCAGGCACGCCCGCCGCTGGCGATGGATGTGGGTCACCTGCTCCCGCAACGCCGCGACGGGTAACACCAGCCCTTCCGGGCGATCGACTTCGATCGCGTCCATCGCCAGCCGTATCGCTTCGATCGTGCTATCCGTGTGCCCGTTAGCCGGTGCGGGCACCGGCAGCGTAATCAGCTCAGACGGGGCGATCTGGAGCGCGTTGGCCAGCGCCACAATGTCCGAGATGCTGTCCAGCGCGGTTTCACCCCGCTCGATCTGCGACAACTTCGACTTACCCATCCCGGCCAGCCCGGCCACCACGCGGAGCGACTTGCGCCGAGCAAGGCGGATTCGCAGTAGCCGCGCGCCGACCGTCCGCGCGTCACCGGCATCCACCGCGCACCACTCCGATCGCCGAGCTCATCTCCCCCGCCGATGCCCCGGGGAGCGACCCCGGGGCGGTGTACCTCGGCGAGGAGGTCACTCAAGGCTACGCCGCGTCCTCCTCGCCGCCCGGGTGCACGGTCGCGGCCAGCTGGGTGTACGCGGTGGCGACCGGTTCCCACATGGCGGACACGGCCCCGGGTTCAGCCCAGCGGAGCGCGGCGACCAGTTCTGCCACGTAGTGATCACCGGCGCTCATACCCAGCCAGGTATCCTGGCGCGGCGGCGTATCCAGGAAACTTGCGG
>DASTBN010000255.1:0-2886 GCA_035712045.1 Pseudonocardiaceae bacterium | reverse complement strand
CGGCAACCATTCATGAGGGTGCGATGGAGGAGGCTGCCGGTCCCGACCACCTGGACTCGATCGCGGACCTCTATCTGCCAGGCACGGGCCAGGCGTCCGATCCGTTGCTCAGGGCGCTCGAGATCTGGGATCACGACGAGTACCAGCCGCTCAAGCTGACTGACCCCGAGCTTTACCGGCTGATCTGCGTGCAGCTCGGCTTCGAAGCCGACATCCTGCTGGGAAACGGAACGGTCAAGCTGGGCCAGCGGGGCCGTTTCATCGAGCTCACCTGGAACGGCGACGATGAGGACCTGGTCGACCTCGTGCTTCAGAGCGCGGGACTGATCGCCGACCCCTAGCGCGACATGAGAGCGAGGAGGATCTGGTGACTAGTGACATTGCCGCCTCACCATCCCCGGAACCGGTGTCCCCCGAACCACTGATGCGGATGATGGGAGGACTTCAGGTGACGGCGATTCTCCGGGCCGGGGTCCAGCTGGGGATCTTCGATCAGATCGCCACTGGCAAGGACCAGCCCGGTTCGATCGCCGCCGCGACCGGCGCCGACGAGCGCGGAACGCGCATCCTCCTGGACGCGCTGGCCGCCCTGGGACTGCTCAAGCGGGAAGACAGCTACCAGCTCACCCCGCTCGCGGACACGTTCCTGGTCACCGGCCGACCGGGCTACCTCGGCGGCGTAGTCAACATTACGGCCGAATCATGGACGTGGAGTGCTTACCCCCGCCTGGCGGAGGCGGTCGCGCGGGGAGGCACCATCTTGGACCGGCACGCGGAAACCCCCGGCCATGAATTCTGGGAGGTGTTCGCGCCATCGAGCACCGGAATGGCCGCACCCGCGGCCCAGGTTCTCGCCGAGTTAATCCGGGAATGGGCCGATCAGCGGGAAGAGCTGGAGATCCTCGACATCGCGTGCGGAAGCGGTCTTTACGGCCTGACACTCGCCGCCCAGCATCCGATGGCGCACGCGACCCTGCTCGACTGGGCCAACGTGCTGGAACACACCAAGGACAACGTCGAGCGGCTGGGATTGCGGGAACGTACGAGTTTCATCGACGGCGACGTGTTCGAGGTGGCGCTGGGCGGGCCGTACGATCTGATTGTCGCCAGCCAGATCTTCCATCACTTCTCCGAGCAGCGTTGCCTGGAGCTGCTGTGCCGGCTGGCTCCGGCGCTCAAGCCGGGCGGGCGGCTGGTGATCCATGACTTCGTGTCCGGAAGACTCCCGGCTGATGATCCCGCCCCGTACCTCTTCTCGGTGGTCATGCTCGTGTGTCAGCGGCGGGCGAGGCCTATTCACTCGATACCTACCAGAGGCTCCTGCGTGAGGCGGGATTCTCACCCCCAGAGGTTCACGAGGGCCAGGGAATGCCGAGCCGCTTTTTGATCGCTCAGCCCGGCTGAACGGCGGATCGAGGGGTGATCGGCTACTCCACTCCTCGGGGGCGGCCACGACGAGCACATCGGAGACGGGCGCCAACGTCGCCGACCCGGCTACCTCGGCGGCATGGTCAACGTCGCCGCCGGACCGTACTGAGCCGATGTTAGTGACCCTGAACGACTCTGTCAGCTTCGCTGAGTGGCATAGGTCTGATCTGGCCTGCTCAGCGAGTGGAGCTCACGCTGGAAGGCCGATCGGCAGCCCTCGATCCCCGTGGCCTTATCGCCCGGGACCCCAAATCCCGCACCGGCGAAGCTATCCGGATCATCGGGTACTCCCCCACAGCCGGCCGGGTCCCGCTCGTCGTCCTGCTGCCCCACGAGCATCCCCCGCAGGGACTCTGGCACGTCGTCACCGCGTGGCCAGCATCCCGGCCCTGGCGAGAGACCTACTCGGCTGATGACAAGGAGCCACAATGACCACTCCCGATCCAGAACTACTCGGCAAGATCGCTGCCGAGGCCGAGCACGCCGAGACCACCCGCGACCTCGACCTGCCCTATCGGCCCGCAGAACGCATCGAGCAGCTACGCCGGATCGCCCAGGCCCGCGGGGTCGAACCCAGCGTGCGCGCCCGGCAATGGGTTCATACACCGGACCGGCACGCCGGTCACGGTCTAGACCCCCCGGCCGGAGCCCCCAGCGCCACCAGCCAGATGCATGCCTTCGGGCATGGGGCGAAGCCCGGCTAGGAATGGTTCGTCAGTGACAGACTGTGCATCGCGCCGACGTGCTGCTTTGTCCCGAGTGCCGGTGGTCGGGCTGGTCGTTACTTCGCATCCGTTTCGCGTCACGCGAGCACCAGCTTGGAAAGCTGCGCCACTGCGCGCCATCAGAGGCGTCGATGGCCCCTACCCTGCCCGCAAGACCTCCGGCGCCGATGTGACGGGGATACAGGAGGAAAACCGTCCCTACCGGAGCTCTCCGCGGGCGAACGCTGAATCCCGCCGTTCGGTGCCTGTCGCGGGCCGGGCGCCTTCACCAGGCATACCAAAGGATAATAATACTCACCTGTCCGTTTTATCCATTATTGTAACCCAGCGGGGAAAGTCGCTCGCAATAGTGAAATTTGAGGACACTCTGCGGGATCGGGTGTACAGGTTTTCAGGTTTCAGATCAACGGTGACGGCCACCGATGTCCGCTGGCCGCTAGCGCCCCCGGTGCTAGCAGGGGACCCAAGGCTGAAACCACATTCACAGTTGATTTGACGTTGCGCAAGGCGAAGACAGCCGGCCCAGTGCGCTCGGCCAACTCCGCAATGCGCGTTTTGTGCATACGCCGTGACCGCCACGGCAGGACATTGTTCAGGCCACCGGCGGCAGCAAGTGCGACAAGCGCTGCGTCATGCGGATCGACCACGGAGGCCACAAGCGTGTCATAGATTCTGGTGGTAAGCCGGGTAATTATCTGTGGCTGACATACAAGGAGGCTTATTCACGCGGAGC
>DASTBN010000254.1:0-5948 GCA_035712045.1 Pseudonocardiaceae bacterium | reverse complement strand
GGACGTACCGGCCGACGCCTTGCTGGATCGGGACCCGCTGGCGTTGCTGCTGGGCATGCTTCTCGATCAGCAGGTGCCGATCGAGCGTGCCTTCGCCGCTCCCTACCAGCTCCAGCAGCGCCTGGGCCATGACCTCGATGTGTACGAGCTGGCTACCTACGATCCGGACGCGCTCGCGGAGCTGTTCGCCGCGCAGCCCGCGCTGCATCGCTATCCCAAGGCGATGGCTGTCCGGGTGCAGGACATTTGCCGGGCGCTGGTAGAGCACTACGACGGCGATGTGACGGGTTTGTGGCGAGATGTTCCCCATGCGCGGGATCTGCTCGACCGGCTTGTCGCGCTGCCTGGTTACGGAATGCAGAAGGCGCAGATTTTCGTGGCATTGCTGGGTAAACAGCGTAATGTGAGGCCGGAAGGCTGGCGAGAGGTCGCCGGTCCGTACGGTGACGAGGGCGTATTCCGATCGGTCGCCGATGTGACTGACGCGGAGTCGCTGGCCAAGGTCCGTGAGTACAAGCAGCAGGTCAAGGCGGCTTTCCGAGCGAAGAAATAGGGAGGGCGGGAGCATTACCTCAGGACGGGACGGTGCCCAGGAACGCGGCCGCCGGAAAGGCGATGCCGCTGTCCTGATCACTGCCGCGCAGCCTTCTTACGCGGAGCAGTACGCCCAGCGGCGGCGTAAGTACACGATCCTGATGGCGGCCCGTATCCCGTGCCTGGTCCTGGCGGGTGTTTTCGGCTTCGGTTTCGAGATCTGGTGGCTCGCGCTGGCGTTCGTGGTTCTCTCGGTGCCACTGCCGTGGATGGCGGTGCTCATCGCCAACGATCGCGGCCCTCGCAAGGCCGAGCATGTCAACCGGCTGGGCTACGGCCTGGAACCTGGCGATCGCCGGATCCGCGAGCTGGAAAGCGGCGAGCACCCCATCATCGACGGGTGATGCTGCCGCCTCCGGTCTCGTGCGGCATCATGGTGCGGTGAGCGCGCCGACTCAAACGTTGCCCGATGTCGATACCCGCCCGGAGGGGACCGACACCACCGGCGACGACACGCCCAAGATGTTCCACTACGTGCGCAAAAACAAGATCGCCGAGAGCGCGGTGATGGGCTCGCTGGTCGTCGCGCTGTGCGGCGAGACGTTCCCGGTGACCCGGGCTCCCAAACCCGGCTCGCCGGTGTGCCCGGAATGCAAGGAGATCTACGAGTCGCTGCCCAAAGGCGGTGACTCCAGCTAGTCCGTCCAGACCTCGCGGGGATCGTCGCCGGAGGGAGAGCGGGTGGCCTCCCAGATCCGCCGCCACGAGGACGCGTCGGGGCTGGGGCCTGGCTGGCTGGTGTCGTTAGTGGGCAGCACGCTGCGCGAACCGGTGGGCAGTGCCAATGTGCCATCGGCGCCCGCGCGCATCGCGCGGTACCAGCCGAGATCTTCCTCGGCCCACAGGGTGGCCACGGCACGCACCAGCCTGGTGCGAAACTCGGGCACCGTCTCAGTCTTTCCGAGGTGCAGGGGCCGCCCGATCCGGACGCTCACCTGGGGTCGGCCAGGCTGGGGCCAGCGCCGACCGCGGGGCATCGCGGCGAACGTGCCGCGTAACGCGATCGGCACCGCGGGCACCCGCTTCATCGCGCACAGTTGCGCGGCACCCAGCTTGAATGCGGACAGCCAGCCATCCGCCGTGCGGCTGCCCTCCGGGTAGAGCAGCAGGCTCCAGCCGTCATCGACCAACTCGGCGGCCAGGCTGCGGCCCCGCCGTGATCCTCGCCGCTCCACCGGGAAGGCGTTGAACAGCAGGGTAGTGGCGGCGGCGATGGCGCGGGAGTCGAAGAAGTAGTCGGCGGCGGCCCCCACCGCGAGCTTCTTGGTAATCCTTGGTGGCAGGGCGCCCAGGACCAGGGGAGTGTCGAGGTGGCTGGAGTGATTCGCGATGAAGATTGTCGGCCCCCGGACGCCCTCCAGGTATTCCCGGCCGTGTACCTCGGGGCGGGTCTGGCTCCAGACCACTGGCTTGAGCACGCCCTGCTGCAGCGCCGCGCGGAGGGCGCTGGCGACGGGGCCGCGAGCCCATGCGGTGGGGAAGTCCTCCGCTGTCTCCGGTGGTTCCCAGCGCCGCGCTGAGCGGGGCACCCGGGCCCGGCCCCGCCAGTCGCGGCCATACCGCAGCAGCCGTAGCTCATCACGCAGGCCGCTCATCGCACGTCCGCCAGCACCATCGGCGGGGCGTGCAGATAGGTGATCGCTGGATCGGCCCCCACCGTGTCCCGGGCCAGCTCCAGCGCGTCAGCCAGGCTGGACGCGGCGCGGAAGCCCAGCCGCGCGGTGGTCGACCGGTTGCCGCCGACGAAGATCACATCGCTCAGGTGCTGCATGGCATGGGCTCCCCAGTACCACATGTAGAACGGGTGCACGCCGTGGTAGGCGTAGCTGGTCCGGTACAGGTGGATGTACCAGGGATCGGTGGCGAACTGCTTCTCATACTTGGTTTCCAGCATCACCGGGTCGGTCGTCTCGGCGAGCAGCTCATAGAAGTCGATGTAACTCGGGTGGTGCACCGGGTGGAACTCGTGCGGCACCGGGTGGTAGAAGATCACCACCCCGCCCTGGCGCACGATCGGGCGGCCCCGGTAGAGGTTGAAGAAGTAGCCGAGCCCCAGCGACATCACCAGGATCGGGTTCATGATCGAGTTCACGTTGTAGGGGCAGATGTAGGGCAACCCGAAGATCGCCACGTCGGCCTGCCCGCTCACCTCTGTGAGCTGCTGGCGGTGTACGGCGGCCAGGGTGTGGGGGTGTACCAGGCTCGGTGCGCCGGCGTGCACCCCGGTGACGCCGTAGGGCGCCTCGGTGGCCTGCCAGATCCGGCGGCGCAGCTTCGGGCCGGCCAGCTCGTTGCTCCGCTTCACCGCCAGGTAGCTGGCCTGATCGGTGAGGTTCCACTCCCACTCGCGGCGGGTCAGGAAGCGCAGCGCCGAGGGGAACGGCTCATTGTTCAGCGTGGTCTCGATGGTGAACACTGGCACCTGCCCGCCGATCAGGTCCGCCATCCGGTCATAGGAGTGGTGCATCGCGGAATTGGGGGGATCGTTGAACGAGCGGGAATGCCGCAGCGTGTGCACATTGTGGTGATGGCGCAGGCTGGCATAGCTGGCCAGGCCCACCGTCACCGACTTCGACCCGCCGTTCATCGCGGTGAGGGTGATGTTGACGTAGATGAGCAGGTCACTCTCGGCGGCCCGCCGGTTGATCTCCACGTCCTCGCCGTGCGCCGTGGTGCCCAGATGCGCCAGATCGTCAGGATCCTCGGCGTCGTGGTTGCGCAGATGGCCGGGGTGGAAGGCGCGGAACACGCGCTCGCCGACGGTGCGCTTGAGCTCAGCCGGGGTCATCCGCCGGTGCAGCGAGTTCGCCGCGATCAGCTCGACGTCATCCACCCCGGCGGTGGCGGCCATCTCCAGCACCTGCTCGATCACCCGCTGCCGGACGTCCGGGGTGCGCATCGGCGGCAGCGGGAGAGACAGGTCGTCGAACACGATGGTCAGGCGCATCCCGCGGCGGAGTAACCGCGGCAGCGGATCGCTGCCGTGCGGGTGCAGCAGGGCACGGCGGATCGCGCCGTCGAGGTCGACGATGCCCGGCAGCGATTCCGGCGGGTAGATCACCTGGCTGCCCAGCGGCAAGCGCTCCAGCCGGAACCCGTCACCCTCGTGAATCAGCAGCGGGGGAGTCCGCTCGTCGACCTCAAGCACGAAACCTGGTCTGCCCACGTTCTCTCCTGCCCTAGCCTGCCCGCTCCCGCCGCGCACCCGGGGTGATTCCCCGCCTCAGCTAGGCGCGAAGACGACCTTGATGGCGCCCAGCCGGCCCGCCGAGGCAGCGTGATCGACCGCCGCGCGCCACTGTTCCAGCGGATACTTTCCCTCAACGTAACCTTCCAGTGGCGCTGCCGTCGCCAAGGAGATGGCTGCTGGAAAGTCACCCTGGCTAGGCTCCTCCTCCACGGCGGAGGCGTAGGCTCCCACAAGGTTCAGCTCGCGATACCACAGCGGGGTCAGATCCACTCCGGATGCGGGCATTCCGGACGCGACCACGGTGCCCCCGGCCCGTAACGACCGTAGCGCGGTGCTGAGGCCCGTCGGCCCGCCGGTGCATTCGAAGGCTAGGTCTAGCCCGCCCAGCAGATAACCCTCACCGAGTTCCGGCTCGAGCAGCAGTGCCCCGGTGCTGCGGCGCAGCGCCCGGATGGTGTTCTCGGTGCCGATGACCTGGGTGGCGCCGAGCTCGCGGGCCCGCTGTGCCTGGTGACGGTGCTTGGCGATCACATGGATCTCTCCGGCCGTGGTGAGCTTGCGGAGTGCGAGCAAGGTGAGCAGGCCCACCGTGCCCGCGCCGATCACCAGTACGGAGGCGCCCGGGGGGATCGGTACCCGGCGGACCGCGTGGACCGCGCAGGCCAGCGGTTCCACCAGGACAGCGACCCCGTCGGCCAGCGAGTCCGGCACGGCGTGCAGCTGGCTGGCGTGCGCGAGCAGTCGGCGGCTCCAGCCGCCTCCGGTGTCGGCGCAGAACCCGGTCTGCAAACCGGCCGCCAGCCGCCCGGTGGTGATGCGGTCACAGCGGCAGGTGTGCCCGGCCAGGCATGCCGGGCAGGCCGGCAGGCCGCGGGCCGCGCACCGCAATACGGGGTCGATCACCACCCGGGTGCCCCGGGGCAGCCCGGGTAACTCATCAAGGGTCCGCCCGAGGACCTCGTGGCCCAGCACGAAGGGCATCGACGTCAGCGGCCCGAGATAGGGGGAGGACCGGCCAGTCAGCAGGCCAAGATCAGATCCGCAGATGCCGGAGAGCACCGGCTCGACCCGGGTCCAGGACTCATCAGGCGGGACCGGGTTGGCCCGCTCCACTAGCTGTAACGGTGCCAGCGCGGCGGCCACCGTGCCCGCCAGCCGTCCCCCGGGGCGGGTGGAGCTGACGGCACGGGCCGTGAAGTAACGGCTCGCCGAGCGGTGATACTCCAGCGCCAGGTTCATCGCCGGATCACCTCAAACATCACCTCGAGCAGCCCGCCGGTGTGAGCACCCCAGCGGTGCATCACCCAGCGCCGCCGCCGGGCGTACCGGAATAGCTGGGAGTCCGGGTTGACCACCTGCGGATGCCCCACCGCTTCCAGCAGCGGGCGGTCGGAGTAGCTGTCCGCGTAGGCGTAGGAGCGGTCCAGGTGCAGCCCGTGCGTGCTGGCGTATTTGCGCAGCCAGGCCGCGCGGGCTTCGTCGACCAGGGGCGGGGCCTCCAGGAACCCGGTGAGCACGCCGTCCCGCGCGTGCATCCTGCTGGCCACCACCTCGTCGAACAGCACTGACAACGGCTCCACGTGCAGGTCTACCGCACCAGTGATCAGGACGGTCCGATGCCCGGCGGCGCGATGACGGCGGACGCGGCGGGTGGCCTCGGGCATCACCCGGTGCAGCAAGGCGTCTCCCAGTACGTCGGTGACCAGCGAGCGCAGCTCGTCGACCCGCACACCCTCGTAGCGGCGCAGGAACGCGCGCAGCAGCTCACCGCGGTCCCGCCGCTCCGCGCGCAGGTACCGGGGGGCGCTGCGGGCGAGATCGGCCAGCTCCCCGGGCCAGTCAGAACGGGGTGTCGTCGCCAGCCGGGCCCACAGATAGGACTCGATGACGTTGGAGTTCACGATCGTGCCCTCCAGGTCGAACACCGCCACTACGTCCGTCCGCTCCGGCAACGGCAGCGCGGGGCGGTGACTGGCAGCCGGGCCACTCCGGCGCTGCCCGGCCCGGCGGACCGTGGCCGTGATGGACGGGCAGTGCACGTCCTGTAAGTAGACCCGCCAGTCGATGACGGCCGGGTCGAAGCCGTGCTCAGCGGCCCGCCCGGCCGACAACGAGGTGTGCAGCTCCTGGAGACGGCGGTCGTCATAGATCACTTCGGCGCGGG
>DASTBN010000253.1:0-2008 GCA_035712045.1 Pseudonocardiaceae bacterium | reverse complement strand
TGCGGTATTATCTTGAGCTTAATTTCTGATCATGCTTCTGACCTGGGGTGCTGTGTCCTAGACAGTGTTGGTGACTGGGTTGGTCTGGGCTGCTTTCAGTGGGGGCCGATCGTTTTGGTTGCCGATCGCTTCGGCGTGTCGTGGTCATGGAGCTCGCCGCGTATGTCGGCGGTCCTGCGGTCTCCGAGTGCTTTGGCGAGTGCGTCGCGGAGCTGTTGGTTCTCGTTGTGCAGGGTGCGGATGCGCGCGGTGGCCGCTTCGAGACGGCGCAGTATGGATGCCTCGGATGCGCGCTGGCTGTCGGGGATGGTGGAGGGCGGTTGGGTGAGGCCGCGGCGCTCGCGCAGTCGTTCGATCTCCGCTCGTATGTCGTCCTGGGTGTAGAGCCAGGACCTGGAGACACCCGCTTCCTTGGCGACGGTGTCGAAGTTGATCGCCTGGCCGGTGGCGTCCAGGCGCCGTAGCGCTGCGACGGCGCGTTCCCGGGTCTGCTCGGCGCGGCGCCGGGCGGAGGCGATGACGTGGTGGGAGTTGTCAGCTCGCATCGATGGCGTCCTGGTGCCCGGCTTTCTCGACCTCGCTGATCATTCGGTCCAGGTTGGTCAGAACCTGCTGATTCATCTCGGTGACCCGCGTGTGTCCTTTGCCCGTGGACACCTTGATGAGCGTGAGCGTCCGGCGCTGTTGCTCGCGCAGCTCGGGTAAGAATTCCGGGCCGGTGAGAAAGACGGGGCAGGTCAGGCAGGCGTTGGCGTGCGGGCAGCTCTTTTGCACCGGCAGGCCGCAGTAGCCGTTGGGCAGGGTCTGGGTGGCGATGCCGTACCGGGTCTTGGCCCACTGAGCCTGGGCGAGCGGGCCCTCCACGCCGAGCGTCACGTGCTCACCCTTGATGTTGACCTTGGTGGCCTGTTCCCACCGGCGCCGGACCGTCTGGTCAGTGATCCGGGCGTAATGAGCGGTCATCTCGGTCGAGTCGTGGTCGAGGAGGATCCGGATGACTTCTTGGGGGACATCCCGGTTGATCAGTCGTGTGGCGAAGGTTATCTGTAGTCGATCTTGGAGAATGCCTGGTCGCGGGTGTCCTTGGGTGTGAGGGACGTGGGTGATGTCGCGGGTGCTGGGGTGCGTGGAGCGGGGGTGGTGGGTCATCGGTTGGCCTGGCGGATCGCGCGGCGGAGGCTTTCGCGGGCGGCGGTGAGGTCGTCTTCGAGTTCGGCGACGCGGTGTTGGGCCTGGTGTGCTTCGGTGGCGCGGGCGTCGCGTTCGGCGAGGAGCTGGCGGGTTTGGGATTCGAGCTCGGCGACGCGTGTGACCAGCTGTGCGGGGTCGGGTCCGTCGATCTCGGCGCCGAGTTGCAGGCGTAGCCGCTGGCGGAGCTTGTCGTTGTCCTCGCGTAGCCGGCGGATCTCGGCTCGGGCGAGGGCGAGGTCGGTGCGCAGGCCGGCCGGAGTGGGCGGGGCGGGGTCTTCTGGGTCAGTCCGGCGGGGTGGCCCGCCGGTGGCTTGTGCTTGACGGTGGCGGGCGGCGTCGAGGTGTTCGCGCAGGCCGTCGGTGTAGATCAGCCAGGTGGACACGCCGGCGGTGCGGGCGACGGCGGTCGCGGTGATCGGGGTGCCGGCGGCTTCCAGGGTGTGGATGGCGGCGCGGGCGCGGTGGCGTTTGTCGGCGCTGTCTTTGGCGCGGGCGGCGCGTAGCCCGGTGGTGCGATCACCGGTGGTGCTCATCCGCAGGCTCCGCGGGATGAGGATGTGGGGATGATGGGTAGCTGGCGGGCGGCGCGGGCGCGGCGCAGCAGCTTGCCGGCCTGCTCGACCTCGTCGCGCTCGGCGGGGGTGAGTTCGGCCAGCCGGTGGCGCATCCGCTCGGCGACCCGGGTGAACGCGGTGATCTCGGCGGTGAGGTTGTCGATGACGTAGGTGGCGGCGTCGAGGGCTCGGGCGGTCTCGCGGTCGGCGCGCAGCCCGGCGATGTGTTCTTCGAGGGCGGGCAGGTAGGACGGGTCGGGCCG